>CAZCRJ010000321.1:0-4175 GCA_964501015.1 uncultured Roseivirgaceae bacterium
AAATGCCCTCGTTAAGCCTGACAAGTGTTTCATTCTTGAACCGCGTATCCACCAAAATGGAAATATTATTCGGGCTACCTCCCACCGAAACCATTCGGATAGGAATTTCCGCCAGGCAGTCGAACAGTTTATTTAAAACACCCTGCTGGTTTCCAATCCGATGCCCTACAATACAAACAATGGTTTGGTTTTGATCAATTTCTACGCTTGAAAAGGTAGTGAGCTCCGCTACTATTTTTTCAAGATGGGTATTGTTGTCAATGGTGAGAGACACCGCTACTTCCGAAGTAGAAATCATGTCGATGGGTGTTTTGTATTGTTCAAAAACTTCAAACACCCTGCGTAAAAACCCATAGGCCATCAACATGCGCGATGATTTTATTTTAATGGCGGTTATACCATCCTTGGCGGCTACGGCCTTAAAAACACTTTCGGTTTCTTTATTACTGATAAGTGTTCCTGGCGCTTTCTCATCCATAGTGTTTTTCAGCCGTACAGGTACACTATATTTTTGAGCGGGCACAATGGTAGAGGGGTGTAAAATTTTGGCACCGAAGTACGCCAACTCGGAGGCTTCATCGAAAGTAAGTTCAGCGATGGGGTAGGTTTTCTCTACTATCCGCGGGTCATTATTATGCATGCCATCAATGTCTGTCCAGATTTGTATTTCTTCAGCGCCAATAGCAGCACCCATTAGTGAAGCGGTGTAATCACTGCCACCCCGCTTCAGGTTATCAATTTCATTGCGATGATTACGACAGATGTATCCTTGTGTGATAATGATGTCAACATGTTGCAAGGATTGCAGTAGAGGCTTTAATCGTTGAGCAATTTTCACTACTTCCGGTTCTTCATTTTCATCAATCGACATGAAATAAAGGGCCGGCAATAAGCGGGCTGTAATTTTGCGTTCCTGTAAATGCTGATAAAATAATTCAGTAGAAAGCAACTCGCCTTGTGCCAGCAATTCACGGTAGCTTTTCTCATCAAATTGCCCAGCAGCAAGAAGGCGCATAAAAATAAAAAAGCGACTTACTGTTTCCTGGCCAATGGCCTTGAAGTTATCAGACTGGTAGAGGTCCTGAATAAATGAGTGATAATGCTTTTCCAGCGTGGCAATCTCTACTTCAGCAGCCTCCAGATTATTGTGCAGTAAGCAGTCACCAATAGTAACCAATGCATTGGTGGTGCCTGAGAGCGCTGAAAGGACAACAATTTTTTGCCCAGGAGATTCTGTCACCAGGTTGGCAATTTTCTTCATGCGCTCCGGCTTACCTACCGAAGTTCCACCAAATTTCATTACCAGCATTGTACTTGTGTAATAAGGCGCCAAAGTTACACATGGAGGGAAAATAAAAAAGCCCTAACGGTTACGCCAGGGCTTTTAGAATCGTTGATGGTGTGTATTTACTTCTTATCGTTTACTTCTTCGTACTCGACATCCGATACATTGTTTGTATCAGATGCACCGTGTGAGGTACCGGCATCCGGACCGGGCTGTGCACCGGCATTTTGAGTGGCCTGGTAAATCTCTTGCGAAGCAGCCTGCCATGCAGCGTTCAGGGATTCCATAGCCCCGTCAATAGCTGTTGCATCCTGACTCTTGTGCGCTTCTCTCAATTTCTCCAAAGCACCGTTAATTGCATTTTTATTGCCATCAGAAAGCTTGTCACCATATTCCTTCAACTGTTTTTCGGTTTGAAAAATCAGTGTATCAGCCTGGTTAATTTTTTCAACTTTTTCCTTGGCACGCTTGTCCGATTCAGCATTGGCTTCTGCTTCTTGTTTCATTTTCTGGATTTCAGCATCAGTTAATCCGCTAGAAGCCTCAATGCGTATTTTTTGCTCTTTCCCTGTACCCTTATCCTTTGCCGATACGTGAAGGATGCCGTTTGCATCAATGTCGAAGGTTACTTCTACTTGCGGCAAACCGCGCGGTGCCGGGGGTATGCCATCAAGATGGAAACGACCGATGGTACGGTTATCTTTTGCCATAGGGCGCTCACCCTGCAACACATGTATTTCTACAGAAGGCTGATTGTCGGCTGCGGTAGAAAACACTTCCGATTTTTTAGAAGGTATTGTAGTGTTGGATTCAATTAGTTTCGTGAACACTCCGCCCAGGGTTTCAATTCCAAGGGATAGAGGAGTTACGTCAAGTAATAAGACATCCTTCACTTCACCCGTTAATACACCTCCTTGAATGGCCGCACCTACTGCCACCACTTCATCCGGGTTTACACCTTTAGAAGGCTTCTTCCCGAAGAATTTTTCTACTTCTTCCTGGATGCGGGGGATACGTGTTGAACCTCCTACCAGAATTACTTCATCAATATCGTTAACCGAAACTCCTGCATCGTCAACAGCTTTGCGGCAAGGTTCCAGTGTTCTGCGCACCAGGTCATCCACCAATTGCTCAAATTTGGCACGGGAAAGTTTCTTCACCAGGTGCTCAGGAACCCCGTCAATGGAGGTTACATAGGGTAAGTTGATTTCAGTTTCAGATGAGCTGGATAATTCAATCTTAGCTTTTTCAGCGGCTTCTTTTAACCGCTGAAGCGCCATTGGATCTTTACGCAGGTCAATATTACGTTCTGCCTTAAACTCATCGGCCAGCCAGTTAATGATCTTCATATCAAAGTCATCGCCACCAAGGTGTACATCCCCATTGGTTGACTTAACCTCAAATACACCATCACCCAGCTCAAGAACCGAGATATCAAAGGTACCACCACCAAGGTCGTACACGGCAATTTTCATGTCTTTGTTTTTCTTATCGAGGCCGTACGCCAATGCTGCTGCAGTAGGTTCGTTGATGATACGCTTAACATCAAGACCGGCAATTTGCCCAGCTTCTTTCGTAGCCTGACGCTCAGCATCATTGAAGTAGGCCGGAACGGTGATTACCGCTTCGGTAACAGTTGTGCCCAGGTAATCTTCTGCTGTGCTCTTCATTTTCTGAAGAATCATGGCAGAAATTTCCTGTGGTGTATAGAGACGGTCGCCAATGCGAACACGCACGGTGTCGTTGTTACCGCTTTCAGCCTGGTAGGAAATTATTTTCTTTTCTTCGGATACATCCGCGAATTTCTTACCCATAAACCGCTTGATAGACGATACGGTATTTTTTGGATTGGTGATGGCCTGGCGCTTGGCGGGGTCACCTACTTTTCGCTCGCCATTGCCGCCATCTAAAAAGGCTACAATGGAAGGAGTGGTTCTGCGTCCTTCACTGTTGGGGATTACAACGGGCTCGCTACCCTCCATTACGGCTACGCAAGAGTTGGTAGTTCCCAGGTCGATTCCTATTATTTTTCCCATGATGTGCTTTAATTAAGATTCAGATTTTCAATTTCGGTATAGTCTTATCAATGGGTATGCCAGTGGGATTTACAGTGTAAAATGGTGACACATTGGCAGAATTGGATCAAATCATGGTGCCAGCCTCTTTAAGATATAGACAGTTTCTACACGTGTACTGGTATATGCGTCACATCTATACGATCACAGAATATTGACAGCTGACGATTTTCCATCCTTCTGAACAATTCCAGAAACGGGCAATTACTTTTCCCGAGCCTCACTTCCGGAGGCATTTTTCTTACCTTTGCGCCCGAAAAATTGTATTGTATTTAGTAGGAAATGACACTGGAGCAAGAAATACAGAAGCGCAGAACGTTTGGCATTATCAGTCACCCGGATGCCGGAAAAACTACCCTAACGGAGAAATTATTGCTGTTTGGTGGGGCAATCCAAAAAGCCGGAGCGGTGAAATCGTCCAAAATAAAAGATCACGCCCGAAGTGACTGGATGGAGATAGAAAAGCAACGAGGCATTTCTGTGGCTACTTCAGTAATGGGATTTAATTATAAGGACATAAAAATTAACCTGCTCGATACACCCGGTCACCAGGATTTTGCCGAAGATACCTATCGTACACTAACCGCTGTGGATAGTGTAATCATGGTAATCGACTGCGTAAAGGGTGTGGAAATACAAACAGAGAAACTTATGGAAGTATGCCGGATGCGCAACACTCCGGTAATTTGCTTCATCAATAAACTCGACCGTGAGGGTCGTGATCCCTTTGAGTTATTGGATGAGATTGAAGAAAAGTTAGGAATAAAAGTAAGGCCGTTAAGCTGGCCCATCAATATGGGCAAGGGTTTTAAGGG
>CAZCRJ010000322.1:0-4169 GCA_964501015.1 uncultured Roseivirgaceae bacterium
TCACGCTGAAATAAGGAACGTAAAAAATCCCAGGGATGAAGCATGCAGTTACCAATCATTTTTAACGTGCGAACCACAGGGCTCCCATCACCGGCAGCCATAGCCGCCAGTTTATTCATCGCGCCCGATTTGTCGGGATATTTGCACAATTCAATGTGCGTGTGTTCATCCGGATTAAATACCGTGCTGATGGCAAGCCCATTATTAAGTTTACGATCGGCAGCCACAACACCCGAAAGCATTTCAGAATTGGTGAGCAGATTTTCACCTAATTTATCGGATAAACGGGGAAGGGTCTGGTGAATATATTTTTGTTTCAGCAACAAATCAAGGGTTCCCAACACACCACCACTTACTACTATTCCATCAGCCGTGTAAACCTCCCTTTTCTTTTTCCAAAAGGAAGTACTGGATTGGGTATGAATTTGGTATGACCCATTCGGCAATTCTTCAATTTTAGTAGTTAATGTTTCTGGTAAAACTGTTGCGCCAAACATATGCTCAGCAAACCACAGGTAATTCTTGTCTAATGTATTTTTAGCATTGTGCCGGCAGCCGACCATACACCCTGCACATTCTATACATCCTTTACGTTTCGGACCCAGCCCGTTAAAATAGGGATCACGTTCTTTTTCCGGATCGCCCAGGTAAACCCCCACATAATCCACGCGACCGTAGGTGTGCCCACGCCCCATTTCATCAGCCACTTCCTTTAGTACGCGATCCTCTTCGTTTTCTTTGGTGTATTTTTCGCTTCCTAACATGAACCGTGCTTTTGTATAAAAGGGGGCAAGAACTTCTTTCCACTTTTTGATTCCTGACCAGACGGGATTATTGAAAAAAGCATCCGGGGGCATCATATGGGTATTGGCATATACGAGGGATCCTCCGCCAACGCCCACACCACTAAGAATAAATACCTCCCTGAAAAAACTCAAGCGTAGAAAACCAAAAAAACGTAACGCTGGTAACCATAGATACTTTTTAGTATTCCAGTTTGAATTTGGAAAATCGTCAGCGTTCCACCGCTTGCCTTTTTCGATCACCAAAACCCGGTAACCCTTTTCCGCAAGTCGCATAGCCGATACAGAGCCGCCAAAACCGGATCCAATGATGATATAATCAAAATGTTTAGTCGTCATGGAGTGATGTAATACAAGTAGAGCAAGTATACCTAAATTGTGCTTTTTCAGCGTAACCAATCCTGTAATAGTCGTTGGTGATATGCCTGATTTTGGCCTATTTGCTACCCTATTAAATGATCAAATCTATATGAACTATCAAAAATCAGTTGTTGCAGGAATAGCCATTCTATTGCCGGTGCTTGTTTTCGGACAAGCCAAATTAGTAGAAAAGGTAGAGAAGAAGGGAAATCAGTTGGTTATTCCCTATGAGAAATACGTTCTTCCCAATGGGTTAACCCTTATAATTCATGAGGATCATAGCGATCCCGTTGTACATGTTGACGTAACGTACCATGTGGGCTCTGCACGGGAAGAAATTGGCAAGTCGGGGTTCGCTCACTTCTTTGAACACATGATGTTCCAGGGTAGTGATAACGTTGGCGATGAACAACATTTTAAAATTATTACTGATGCGGGGGGAACCTTGAATGGTTCAACCAACCGCGACCGTACCAACTATTATCAGACTATTCCCAATAACCAGGTAGAAAAGATTCTCTGGCTGGAAGCTGACCGCATGGGTTTTCTGCTGGATGCTGTGACGCAACGTAAGTTTGAGATCCAGCGTGAAACGGTAAAAAATGAGCGAGGTCAGAATTATGATAATAGACCCTATGGACTGGTGGGGGAGGTTACCGCTAAATCCCTATATCCGTATGGACATCCGTATTCCTGGTTAACCATCGGCTATATCGAAGACCTTAATCGCGTAGATGTAAACGATCTTAAGAATTTCTTTCTCCGCTGGTATGGCCCTAACAATGCAACGCTTACAGTGGGCGGTGATGTTAAGCCGGCTGACGTTGTACAACTGGTAGAAAAGTATTTTGGTTCTATTCCCCGCGGCCCGGAAGTAAAGAACATGAAGTTGCCGGCACCGGTGCTGGAAGGAAACCGGTACGTTACCCTGGTAGATAATTATGCGAGGAGTCCCCAATTGTCGATTACGTTTCCTACAGTACCCACCTATCATGAAGATGAAGCAGCCCTAACGTGCCTGGCGCAGATCATAGGTCAAGGAAAAAATTCTATTCTTTACCAGGAGATTGTTAAGAACCAAAGGGCACTCAACGCAATATCCTTTAACCGCGGTAGTGAGTTGGCAGGAGAGTTTAGCATCAGCCTCACACCAGCGCCCGGTGCGTCTCTTGCTGATTCGAAGAAACTTATTGATGACGCCATCAAAACGTTTGAAACACGTGGTGTTACCGATGAGGATATTGAAAAATTTATTGGTGGATTTGAATCGCAATATATTAACCGGTTACAAAGTGTGAGTGGAAAAGTTTCCCAACTGGCAGCCTATCAAACCTATACTGGTAATGCCAATATGATTGGTAAGGAACTGGAGCGTTACACGCGCGTTAAAAAGTCAGACGTGGTTAGAGTTTATAATCAATACCTGAAGGGTAAGCCAGCTGTTATTCTGAGCGTAGTACCGAAGGGGCAGGAGAGTAATGTTGTGGCACCAGATAATTATTCAGTGAATGCTGCAGGATATAAAGCTCCTGATTATGGATATGCTGGTCTTAAATATGTGAAACCTAAAGATACTTTTGATCGAAACAAAATTCCGGGAAGTGGACCAAACCCTGTAGTGGCTGTTCCGGCATTTTGGAAAAAGGATATGGATAATGGCGTTAAAGTAATTGGGACCGAAAGCAAGGAGCTTCCCCTCGTTACGATTTCTATAACGATTCCTGGCGGACACCTGCTTCAGGCTTACGATACGTCAAAGATCGGACTGGCAAGAATGTTTGCCTCCATGATGAATGAAGACACTAAAAATTATTCAGCTGAACAAATGCAGGCAGAGCTGCAAAAGTTGGGTAGTTCTGTAAACGTAAACAGTAGCCTTGACGGGATTACCTATAGTGTGCAAACACTGAAGAAGAACCTTGATAAGACGTTGTTGTTGTTGGAGGAGCGAATGGTACAACCCAATTTTACCCAGGAGGCTTTTGCACGGATTCAAAAGCAATCCATTGAAAGTTTTAAGCAGCGCAGATCACAACCGGCCACTATCGCTTCTGAAGTATTTGCTAAAATGAATTACGGAGGAGATCATATTTTAGGCATGAGCGATTTCGGTACCGAGCACACAGTTAAAAATCTCACTTTAGCGGATGTGCAATCCTATTACAACAAGTACATGACATCAAAAGGGACAGAAGTAGTGATTGTGGGTGATGTTACGCAAAACGAAATTCTAGGAAAGCTTAGTTTTCTAAAGAAGCTTCCAAACAAGGAAGTGAAGCTCCCCGTAATTGATACTAAACCTTCCGCTGATAAGGCCAGGATTTATATAGTCGATGTGCCGAAAGCTGCGCAAACAGAATTCAGGGTAGGAGGTGTTACTGGTTTGACTTACGATGCAACGGGCGAATATTACAGAGCAACCTTAATGAATTTTGTACTTGGAGGATCGTTCAACAGCCGGTTAAATATAAACCTGCGCGAAGATAAGGGCTGGACCTACGGGGCACGAAGTAATTTCAGTGGCGATAAATATTCAGGTGTATTTGCCTTTAGTTCTGGAATCAGAGCCAACGCAACGGACAGTGCCCTACTTGAAGTGATTAATGAACTTTCAGGTATTGCTAAAAATGGAATAGATGACGATGAATTAGCGTTTATGAAAAGCGCATTAGGGCAACGCGATGCATTGCTTTATGAAACCGGTTTTCAGAAGGCTGGATTTATAGGAAGAATGCAGCGTTACAATTTGCCGGCAAACTATGTTGATGAACAAAACAAAATTCTGGCTAATCTTTCAAAAGCGGAGGTAGATAAGCTTGCTCAAAAATGGATCAAACCTGAAAATATGAGTATTCTGTTGGTTGGTGATAAAACTACAATCCTGCCCGGATTACAGAAGTTGAATTACGAAATTGTTGAACTAGATGCAAAGGGAAACCTTAAAAATGGAGCAGACAGTTTGAACAAGGAGAAGTTGAATAAGATGAAGTAATACTGGTGAGATAA
>CAZCRJ010000323.1:0-4159 GCA_964501015.1 uncultured Roseivirgaceae bacterium
AGCGTGGCAAGTGGCTGGAAAATGATCGAATAGGGTATCGATTCAACCGAATGGTGGCGTATCCTTCGGGGGCATTACATTCTGCCACTAATCACTATGGTGCTACCCTTAAGGATGTGCGATTCTACCAAACTTTCAGAATTGGTGTGGATTGGAGTACGTTTAGAATGAACCAGTAAGTTGAGATTTAATACACTTTCAAAAATCACGCGTATTTATCACCAAAGAACAACCTTAACTTTTCCTGATAGGTATATTCATTTACCGGTTTTAGCTTTATCATTTCGAGAAACAAGTCCAGCCTTCGCTTATCTGAAATATTCATAGCCACAGTCCATAACGAAACTTCTTTGAGTACTTCAAATTCGGCTTCCGAAAAAGAATTTTCATGGGCCGTTTTAGCAAGAAAATCAGCAACACATTTTTCTTCTGCCTGAATACTATTGCCACGATATTTTTTTATGATTAACTGCTTCACTTTGCTGGTAATGTCATAAACGCCCGGTTGAATTGCTTTTTTTAAATTCATAGAAATATTACTCTCTGTAAATTTCAAAAGGGTTTTTTCTGAAGAGCGATAACCTTTACCAGCCGATATTTTTAAAAATTCCTTCTTTGCCAGTTGACCTAATTGCGGATCATTTGGTCGGAACCCAAGTTTATAATAAAACCAGAAAACACCTGTGGCAATTCCTTCCGGATTATCTAATCCGAACTGCGATGCTTCTACCTGAAAATAATTTACATGAAAAAGCTGACGATAAACGCGAAGCACCTGAGCCACCATATAGGCTGATTCACCTCCTCTGAACTGATCGTAAATATTCAACCCGTAATCAGAACGATAGCCAAACACCCAGCCACCGGCATAAGCAGCCGGATAACCATTCTTAAATAACGTATACCCAATGTATGATTCCATTGGAAGTTGACGCTCTGGCGGCATCCCGTAAAGGGCAACCGAAACGCCTCGCTCCAGATGGAAAAGGCGAAGGGAATCTTCTTTCAAATAGGTAGCAGGATCTGTTTCGCGTTCTGTAATCGCCATGGAGTTCTTAATTACCCGAATTAGTTTTTCCATTTCTGTTTCAGAAAGCACAGCTTCTTTCGGAATTTTTCGGTTAAGCAATTCTACTACATCAAATTGCTTAACTATTTCGCTATGGTAAAATGTCTCCGGAATTTCTATTCGATTGAAAGCCCTTGAAAGCAATTTGTTCTTTGGAATAAAATCAGTTTGAATGCCTAAACCTTCGTAATAATGGTCTTTGATATATGGCGTACTGTCTAGCCTACTCAATTCGTTGATGATGTAACCCAATTGTAATTTTTTGTTGGGCATCATTTCATTCAGCAATTCTTCACTACTAAGGCCGGAAGTAGTTTCACTTCTCAGCTGCGGAGGTAGTGCAACTTTTAGTGCTACATTTAGATCGAGCATGGTATCCTCAATTTCATGAATTGCCACCGAACAATCGGGGTGCGACAACAGCCAGCGCGTGCAATCATGAGAATATGCAGCTCGGTATTGACAGAACGGAATACCGGAATTAATAAATAGCGCCTTAGTTTTATCAGGTTGCTTTTTTAGCAAATTGGCAATACGAATCACTTCTTTTTCTGCCAGATTCCGTGTTTTAGTATCAGGCGGGAACGCCATAATAAAGAGCAAGGATTCATAGTATTCCTTTAGGGAGTCATTAAACACAATCTTGTTTGCTGCAATGTCGCGTATTCGCGAAAGTTTGAGGCTGTTGCTTTCCTTGTCATAGCGATTGACAATTGCGCGTAACTTATTTACATGTTGTTTGAAACTATAGTTCATGAGTAAAGAGTTTTAACTGAGAAAACCGCCACACATTTACTCCAATAGAGGTGCCGATAAATTGGAGTTGCATTCAATACGTCTTGTAAGAACGCATTCTGAACCATTCTTATAATGCAACTTACAAAACAATGCTCAGTTAATAAATATTTAAATAGCCCAACTGGTGTAAGCACACCTAAAATTGCACTACCAAAACCAGGAAAGTAATGAGGTGTGGAGTCTCTAAATACCTCAACATCTCTAAGTCGTGATGTTGAGGGTTAATTAACGCAACGCTGCTTGTCCGGAGTAGCAGTATTAACACCAGGCGTTAACCCCTACCAACAACCAACTTATACCGTAGCTTCACTTCCGCGTTGTCGAGTATATTATTCGTATCGCAAAGAATGAACTGGATCAGCCGTGGCAGCGCGCATGGTTTGCAAGCCTACAGCCAGAACCGTTACACCTATGGCCACTAAAAAAGAAATCACAAATAGTGAGGCACCAATGGTAGTGCGATAAGCAAAACCCTCTAACCAGGTATTCATCAGGTACCAGGCTGTAGGAAAAGCCACCAGGTTTCCCACCAGCACCAATACTAAAAACTCTTTCGACAACAGCCGGACGATCGTAACCCTATTGGCTCCCAACACCTTGCGAATTCCAATCTCCTTGGTTCTGGACGCTACCATAAAGGAAACCAACCCCACCAGTCCTACTACGGCAATCACAATGGTTACAATAGCAAACAGGAAAAAAACCTGTGCCAGTTTTTCCTCGGCCTGGTATTGTCGCTCAAACTCTTCATCAAGAAAAGAATAGCTGAACTCGAATCCATCGACATACTTCTGCCATAGTGAATTCAGAGATTCAATAAGTTCTTTAGTTTCAGACGCCTGATACCGGATAACAAATAAATTTCCAGAAGGTGGGTTAACATCCAATGTAATAGGCCCTATAGAATGTTGAAGGCCCAGTTGATGATAATTCTTAACGACACCGATCACCACTCCGGCCGGTGTACCCGAAGGCGAAGTAATCTTTTTTCCTATGGCTTCTTCGGGCGATGCCCATCCCATGATGGCTACGGCCTTCTCATTCAGCACCAGGCCTTCTGTCATATCCAGTTCGCGTGAAGGATCAAAATTCCGGCCGGCTAGTACATCTAATCCAAGCGCATCTATATACTCCTCATCAACGGCAACATATTCAACACTCACTGCATCGGTACCCGACTTGCCTTCCGGATACGCCACCTGCCCGGTCCAACCGGGCCTGCCGGGTACAGCGTTGGCTAATGAAACCTGCTGCACGGATACCAATGATTTAATGTCATTTTTGAATCCCACCACTGCACTTTTCGGTACACGCCCTGCATTCACCAAAAGTATTTCATCTTTCGCAAAACCGAGGTCTTGCTTTTGCATAAATGAAAGTTGCTTAATAACGATAAGCGCACCCAACACCAGGCTAATGGAAACGGTAAACTGAAATACGACAAGAGTTCTGCGCAAGTGCACACCACGCGTGCTGCTTTGAAGTTTTCCTTTTAATACTTCAGCAGGGCGCATAGCCGACATCATAATGGCCGGGTAATACCCTGCCAGAAATGTTATGGTTCCAATAAGTACCACCAGACCAACCATAACCGGAAAGGTTATCAATCCGGACAGCGTATAGGTTTTGCCCAGCAGCAAATTAAACAACGGAAGCACCAATCCAGTTAAGGCCAGCGCAATGCAGCACGCCAACAAAGTAATCCATAAGGATTCGCTTAAGAATTGACGTATCAACGCTGAACGATTAGAGCCCATTGCCTTGCGCAGCCCAACTTCTTTTGATCGATGGCTTGATTGTGCAGTAGATAAGTTTATAAAATTGATGCACGCCAGTAAGATGACAAAGCCAGCAATACCCGAAACCAGGTACACGCGCTGAAGGCTTCCTAACGGCCCCATGCCGTTGCCGGCAGTACTGGTGAGGTAAAGAGTATTCAGAGGCTCAACATTCAGGTAAATTTCGGTTCCCCAATCCTTAAGCATACCACCTGCACGATCCATATAAATATTTTTCGCCTTTTCCTTAAAGGCTTCAACATCCACTCCTTCTTTTAATAAGATATAATTCCTCATATTAATATTGCCCCATCCATTGTCATAGCTAAAGGGTTGTCCAAAAAGCGGACTTAAAATCTCAAAAGTTGAAAACGACAACACCATATCCAGTTGGATATGCGAATTGGTTGGAATGTTCTGCAGTACACCGGTAACCACAAATTGCATGGAATCGGCCAGGGTAATGGATTTATTCAAGGCGTCTTGTCCCGAAAAGAATTTTTCCTCCATAGCC
>CAZCRJ010000324.1:0-1972 GCA_964501015.1 uncultured Roseivirgaceae bacterium
GTTATTGAAGTCGCCATGGCGCAGAATGGCGATGGGGTTAATGCGGAGTTCTCCGGCATACCGGTTTATCATACAGGATGAACGTTAAAAAAAATGTATTATGATTTCGTGTTCAGGATAACTGGATCTCCTCGAAGACATGCGCCAGCTCCTGCCGGCTTAATCCGAGTTTAGTGGCTAATTTCATCAACATACTTTCCTGTTCACCTTCTTCGTATACAAAGTCGTCATCCGTTAATTCCTGGAACCTCCTTTTTAAGAGGATCTTTTGTTCACGCCAGCTTCTTAGAATATTCATATTCCTGCAAGGTAATCATAAAACATGAAGGACGATAACCATATCAATTTTATTCGACTGATAGCTCCGGATAGACTACAGACTCCACAGCTTGTTCTGTATTACCCACACCATTCTTTCCTTTTAACTGCCGTACGGGATAGGCTTCGAGCAATTCATCCGGATAGGGTTGTATAAGGGTCTGGATGAATTCCTTATCGGCTTTGTCGTTAATCGGCTTTAGCCAGTCACGCTCCAATTCTTTGGGCAGAATTACAGGCATTCGCGAGTCGCCCAGTTCTCGCTTCGGATTGTTATGCAACTTCGTCATAAGTTTGTTGGCCGATGTGGTCACTACGGTATACGTATGGCGGATTATCCCCTCTTCGCGGTTTTCCCAGCGGTCCCATAACCCGGCAAAAGTCATCGGTTCATCGTTCACATGCTTGATAAAATGCGGATAGGTTTTCTTGTCGGCATGGTAGTACTCAAAATACCCATCAATGCAGATGATCAGGCAGCGCTTTCGCAGGGCAGAAGCTTTAAAAGCGGGTTTATCAAAAATTGTTTCACCCCGGGCGTTCACGCACTGGTTGGCGAGTTTCACGGCAGTAAAGGCATCCTTACTCCAGGCAGGGATGAGCCCCCAGGAAAAAGCCTGTAGTTCATCGGGATGATCATCGGTGATCACCGGAACCAGCGGATGGGCAAAGCCGGAAGCATAAAAGGCGGGCTGAACGTTCAGATCGGCAATCTGCTTCTGGATGAAGGCTTCCTCCTGCGGAGACCGGGCATAGCGTTTGGCATATCGTTCCTGCTTTTTGGTCAGGTAGGACTTATCGTAACACATTTACTTTTTTCGGGGTAGATAATTAAAGGGCACTTTTAAAAATGGAAACTCCTGCAAGATATTGCGTAATGCCCAAACATCCCGCACGGTCATGCGAAATTCGCGTTGTTCGGCATCCTGCCAGCGGATGGTGATGGTAGGTTGTTTTATGTCGTGGCGGGTAATGTTCTGCTCATTTACCTGGCAAATCAACTCGATATAGCCTTCCATTTCCTGGAGTTTTTCAATCGGCTCATACTGCCCGTGATCCAGTTTAAACACTTTCTTCCCATCCACCACCCGCACGCGCATTAACTGGTACCGCCCGCTGCATTTCACTTTGTATAATCCGTTTATCCACGCCATGCGTCAAACTTAGAACATAAGCGATGCGAAAATCAAGTCCACGCTCCCACCTCTGACAGAAGCTGACATATTTTGTTTTCAAAACTATGGTGTGTGACAGATATCACATCCGGATCATCGTAAATCACGTAGTTTTGAAGGTATACAATTCAAAACTTTTCCAATCAGAATTTATGAACACCCTCCTGTCCATCAAAGACCAATTGCTTTCTCCCTGGAGTTTTATGCGCCTGCTTAGGCTTGGGCTGGGATTGTACGTGGGTGTGCAAGCCATTCAGTTCCAGGATTGGCTGGCCGGTTTGATTTCCGTATTCTTTCTGTACCAGGCCATTACCAACACCGGATGCTGCGGTGCGAGTGGTTGTGCTGTTCCGACAACGACATCAAAAACAGAGGATACCAAAGAAGCAACCTTTGAAGAAGTAAAAGACGAGAAGCGATAAGCATTTACGGTACGAGCGGTACACGTAAACAGTATAGGAATTGTATATTGGGGGATC
>CAZCRJ010000324.1:2072-4158 GCA_964501015.1 uncultured Roseivirgaceae bacterium
AAATGTTTCTTTGTACTATGATCCTATGACCACCACCCACCACTCCGAAATTGGAAAACTAAAAACCGTATTGGTTAAGCGACCTTCCGAGGCCTTTGTCAGTGATGCTCACATTGATGCACACTGGAAAGCGTTGAATTTCCTGTCGCGGCCAGACCTGCCTAAAGCCATTGAAGAGTATACTGTATTTGAACGGCTGCTCAATCTGCAAGGTGCGGAACTCCTGTACCTACCCCCGAATGATGCTGTTACGATGGATTCGATTTATTGTCGTGATGCTTCCATTGCTACAGACTACGGTATGATTCTCTGCAACATGGGAAAGCCAGCACGCAAACCAGAACCGGATGCGGAGCAGCGCGCGTTTCAGGCATATGGAATGAACATACTCGGAGCGATTCAATCACCGGGAACATTGGAAGGAGGCGATGTGGCCTGGATCGATCAGCATACGCTGGCAGTGGGGCACACCTATCGTACCAATGAAGAAGGTATTCATCAACTCAAGCACTTACTGGATCCACACGGCATCACGCTATGCATTGCCCCGATGCCCCATTACAAAGGTCCGTCCGATGTCTTTCACCTCATGTCGGTGTTCAGCCCGGTTGATACCCACATGGCTGTAGTGTATTCGCCCCTCATGCCCATCTCCTTTCGCAACAAATTACTCGCCCGCAACTATACGCTGGTAGAAGTTCCTGATGCTGAATGGGATTCCATGGGATGTAATGTATTGGCCATTGCGCCACGCGTTTGTCTTCTTGTTGCCGGAAATCCCATCACCAAACAACGCCTGGAAGAGGCCGGGTGTGTAGTGTATGAATATGAGGGACAGGAGATCAGCGTGAAAGGTGGTGGTGGTCCGACCTGTTTAACGCGCCCGTTGTTGCGCGAGTGTACTCCGTAAATTATTTCAGTAAATCAATAACACTTTATACCCTACTATGACTTTACAAATTCGTACCCTGCTTGCCGTATTGCTTTTGATAACGCTGTTCATTCAATGTTCACCTCCCGAACCAGCACCGAAAGAAAATCTTTCTACCTACGATCAGTTGGTGGATTTCTTTTTTGAATGGCGGGAATTTCATTCTCCTGAATTTAAAGATGGAGTCCCCGATTATTCAGAAGCCTCCCTGCGCAAGCAACATCAGGATCTGACCAAATGGCAACAGCGATTGAATGCGTTTGATACAACGGGCTGGCCTGTTAAACACCAGGTCGACTGGTTCATACTTTTTGCTGAAATGAACGGGATGGATTTTGATCACCGTGTACTGCGTCCATGGGAGCGTGACCCTGCCTATTATGTGTGGTTCTTCTCCTACCTGTCGGACGTGCCCGCACGGGAAGGTCCGCATATTTATGGCGCAGTTGAATTGCCGGCCTTTAAGCAACCTCTCTCACCGGAAGATGCAAGCAGCATTGCCGATCGGTTACGAAAAGCAGAAGCTGTGTTTGAGCAGGCGCGTAAAAACCTTAATGGGAATGGTCGTGATTTGTGGGTAACCGGTATCCGCAGCATTCGCGATCAGAGCAGTGACCTTACTTCATTTGCCGCTGCCATTGAAAGCACGTATCCTGATCTGGCGAAAGCCGCACGCGAGGCCAGCAGCGCCTCCGATCAGTTTGCGGTGTGGCTTGAAGAAGAGGCTCCGAAGAAAACCGGACCTTCCGGAGTGGGAAAAGAAAATTATTCCTGGTACCTGCGCAACGTACACCTGCTGCCCTACTCATGGGAAGATGAAAAAGTTTTATTGGAGCGGGAGCTGGCACGGGCGCACAGCGCGCTGCGCATGGTAGAGCACCAGAACAGAAAGCTTCCTCAATTGGAAAAAGTAAACACGGAGGAAGCCTTCAACAAACTGCTTACCGATGGAGTAAACGAATACATGGCCTTTATGGAAGAAGAAGAATTCATGACGGTGAAGCCCTATATGAAACCCGCCATGATGGAACAAATAGGCACCTTCAAGCCCAGTGAAACCCTGCGTGGATTTTTTGCTGAAGTGGATTACCGCGATCCGATGCCGATGCGGGCGCACAATTTCCATTGGATAGACAGGGCACGCGAACAATTGGA
>CAZCRJ010000325.1:0-4150 GCA_964501015.1 uncultured Roseivirgaceae bacterium
CACCATTTATCCGGATGTAATTGAATCCGTTTCAGTTAAAGGACCTTCTGCAACTATAAAGTCGCACCACAATGTTGGTGGATTACCGGAAAAAATGAAAATGAAGGTAGTAGAACCGTTAAATACCTTGTTTAAAGATGAGGTGCGTATTGTAGGAAAAACCCTTGGTATTGATCCCGCTATTCTGGGCAGACATCCTTTTCCGGGCCCTGGTCTGGGAATACGTATATTGGGCGAAATCACAGCAGAAAAGGTCAACATATTACAGGAAGTTGATGCTATCTTTATTGCCGGTTTAAAGCAGCATGATTTATACGACAGGGTTTGGCAGGCTGGAGCGGTATTGTTGCCCATTCATTCAGTTGGTGTAATGGGCGATGAGCGTACCTATGAGCAGGTTATTGCCTTGCGGGCCGTTTCCAGTACGGATGGCATGACAGCCGATTGGGTGCACTTGCCGTACGAATTTCTGGCTGAGATGTCGAGCGAAATCATTAATAAAGTTAAAGGTGTAAACCGGGTGGTGTATGATATCAGCTCAAAACCTCCGGCCACCATCGAATGGGAATAATTATCTCAGCGCTGATCGTTGTCAGCGTAGTAGTTTTCAAAACGGATAGAATAAGAATGATTATACGGTTAACTGTTTGTCTGGCCTTTATTTTCACTTCCACTGTTGCACAGGTGAATTACCAGCAACACTATGCTTCTGCAAAGGCACTGTTTGCCGAGGGCAAGTATAACCTCGCCATGGAAAGCTTTAAAGCCCTGATCGCGTATGATAAGAGCAATCCTTTTTCTGAATACGCATCGTTTTATTATGGTGTAAGCGCTTATCGGCAAGGGTATAAATCGGTTGCCAGGGATATGTTCAGTCAGATCAGGCAATTGTATCCCACGTGGGAGCAACTTGACGAAGTTAGCCTTTGGATGGCAAGAATTCATTTTGATAACGCGCAATATTTTCAAGCCATTCAGCAGTTGACAACAATTAAAGATGCTAAACTTCAAAAGGAGGTTAACGCGCTAAAGCGAAGTGGTCTGTCCGGTATGACGGATGTTGATGCATTAACCAGCATGCACACGGAGTATCCGAAAGACCCAGTCATCGGAGAAAAACTGGCATATGTATTATCGAAGCAGGTAAACTCCAGGGAGGATAAACAATTGCTTGACAAGCTGATCACGCAGTTTAAGTTGAATCGGTCCTTGTTTATTGAAGAGACTCCCACTACAGTTTATAAGGATGTGTATAGTGTTTCAGTGGTGTTTCCTTTTCTGGTTAACTCACTGGAGCCAACACCTGCTCGAAAACGCAATCAGTTTATATTGGATTTATACGAAGGGATGAAGCTTGCAGTGGATACGCTTTCGAAACAAGGGATTTCTATAAGCTTACGCGCGTATGATACGGAGCGTAGTCCGGCAAAAATTAAATCCCTACTGGAAAGGCCTGAACTGAAAAGCAGTGACCTGATCGTTGGGCCAGTATATCAGGAGGAGAATAAATTGATTCAGGAGTTTTCAAGAGTATATAAAATTAATCTTTTCAATCCAGTCTCCAACAACAGTGAATTGGTACGGGATAATCCGTATGGATATTTATTCCAACCTGCATTGGAAACGCTGGGCGAAGAGTCTGCTCGATTCTTAGACCGTTATCAGACAAATAAAAAGTGCTTTGTGCTGATGGGTGACACCCGGAGAGACTCTGCACTGGCAATGAGCTTCGTTAAAGAGGCAGCCGCAACCAGTCTGAAAATTGTGAAGATCGAAAAATATTCTAAGGAAAGTTCAGGAAGAATACTTCAACTGCTGGCAACCCCTACCGAATACGATGAGTTTAAATACCCGAAACAATTTACTCTTCCAAAAGACAGTGTTGGCTGCATCTTTGTGGCATCGGACGATCCACTGATCTACACTAAAGTAATTAATAGTGTCACTACACGAGGCGATAAGGTTACCATCGTTGGATCGGAGAACTGGTTGGATCAAACTGCCGATTATGAAAAGTTTCAGGCGTTGGGCGTGATTATGTTTGTTTCCAATTTTACATCAAGCGCAAATCCTGCCTATAAAGCTTTCCAAAATAAATTCGCAAAAACACATGGCCGTGTTTCCAGCAATACCCCATATTCAAATTATGCCAAGCTGGGGTATGACTTCATGATATTTGCAGGCACTATGTTAAAAAAGCATGGTGTATATTTTCAGGATGGATTAGCGAAGGGTAGAGTGCCAGGATTTCTGACAGAAGGGTATGATTTTCAATACAGCAGAGATAATCGCCTGGTGCCTTTTATCAAATTCGAAGAGGGGGAGTTAATCTTACTTAAATTTTAATAGCAAGGTGCAGTGATTTATTTTTGCTAAAACATTTTAATTTTGTGCATGCGAAAATTTTACGCATTTACATTTCTGGCCATCATGCTCAATGTCATCCTGTTCCATTCCATGGATTCAGCAGATAAGCATGCCTACATAAGTACTCAGGATCCCATCAACTCAATAACTGAATTTGTTATAGAGGTCTGGTTTGATGTTCTGGATACTCAGCCTGGCGATGAACGACAAGCGGAATCTGGCCATTTCAAACTGGCTAAAGTAATCGGAACAACATGTCCGGTTTCTTCAGTGTTATTACGCAAAAATTACTTGATCTTTAATTTGATCAATTCATCTGAAGTTTTCACAATTCCTTCCTTTAGTATAGCCATATCCAATCCCCCACCGGAGTTCACGGTCTAATCCTGTTTTTTATTCTAAAGGTGCACTAAAAAGATGCACTACTATTTTTTTTATGATTAATTCTGGAAAAGACATGAGCGTGTTACGTATTGTTTGTATTGTATTCTTTTATTCGAGTTATGCCTTTGCACAAGAGTATGATTCGTTGGTAGAAGAAATACCAAAGAAGCCACCATTAAAAATTCTTCATGCTGAGCCATTGTTTGTTGATTTGATCAGAGACCTGGGTGCCCATAAAGGTGAAAAGGAGTGGAACGTTGGTTTTGGTATGGTTGATAAATTAAGGTTTGACCAGTATATCGCCTTAGTAGAATATGAATGGGCCCCAATCGATCGGCTAGGACTGGAGGTGGAATTACCGGTTACTATTTTTGCGACTGCTGCGAATGGACTGAATGCAGAGCGGCCGTCAAACAGGATAGAGTCTGTTAAAACAGCAGCGCAATGGACGTTCCTGGTTTCTGAAAAAACCCAAACATCATTGGCCCTTGGGTATCTGAACGAACTCGAGTTTACTGATCTCAACTCCATAAGCCGTGAGAATATGTTTCGTGGTAATTTGTTCAATCCATTTTTTATTGCTGCCAAGAAATGGGGGCGTGATTTCCATTCGTTGGTGTATACAGGTCCACAGGTTCATCTTGATTTTGAGACAAAATCATGGAAAACAGCTTTCGAATTAAATTCCAGCTTTCATTATATGATTCCCCAGTCCAGAAACTTTTTGGGTGTTGAATTCAATATGGAGTTCTTGGATGCGAATTTTGAAATGGTTATTCGTCCGCAAATGAGGGTGGTTATTCATGATTCCTTGATGATCGGTATAGTTCAGGGTATACCCGTTTCGAAAGAACGCGAACGGCTGAGTTCATTCCTTCGACTTATTTATGAGCCAAGGCATAAATAAGGTTAGGAATAATGGGAATTCGCCACGATACGGATTCACTGGGGTACTTTTTTGGTACTCCTGAATTCGTTCATTTATTCGGTATTTTTCTTACTTTTACCTGTACTAGTCACCTTTTTTATGAAATCAAGGAAGCCTCTTGGTATTTTTTTAGTGTTCATGGTATTATCATTTGTGATTTTTGCACAAGATGAAGCCCGTGACATGACAGCCGTAACGTATGAAGAAATTTATGATGAGCCTTATGCCATCAATAAACTCTTCATCCAATTTCAGCCCTTGTATGCGGAAGTATTTGCTACCAACGTTAACGCTGGTTTTGGGTTTGAAGCGCATTACTTCCTAAGAGATAAAGCCAATTTCAAGGCACAGATGCGCAAAACCTATACACAGGGTTTCTACGATATGAACCGCGAGTTGGCGTCAAAGAATAGTGATGTAGATAACCGTATGGAAGTCTTTAACTATTATGAAATAGGAGGGACCTACCAT
>CAZCRJ010000326.1:0-2327 GCA_964501015.1 uncultured Roseivirgaceae bacterium
GCCTGCTTCCGGAAATGTTTCTGGCACCGGGTTTACTATTGAAGGCAGTGATGAGAGCTTCGGAACACAGGTAAAACTGGTGGATGGCAATTATGTAGGTTTATTTGATCTGACAATAGTAGCCGGAACTTCGCTTACTGATGCAGATACGGCTACAGGTTATTTGGTTAATGAGAAATTAGTAAAAACGGTTGGGATCACTGATCTGCATGAAATAATTGGAAAGGAGTTAGAGATTTGGGGTAAACGTCTTCCGGTAGTGGGAGTGGTTAAAGACTTTAATACGATGTCACTGGCTAACCCGATTGAACCAGTGGTGTTATTTAACCGAATTGCTAACTATGGAAATCTTTCCGTAAAGCTTAGTTCTTCCGATTTTCAGAACACGCTTGCACAACTTCAACAGAAATGGGAAATCACCTATCCAAACCATATATTCAGTTATGAATATCTGGATGAGCAAATCCGGAATTTTTATGACGGACAGCGTAGAATTTCATTGCTCCTAACGATCTTCACCTCATTGGCTATTGCTATCGGATGCCTTGGTTTGTTCGGACTGGTCACCTTTATGGCAACACAGAAAACAAAAGAGATTGGAATTCGGAAAATTATGGGCGCATCGGTAGAAAGCATCATCTTTCGCTTTTCAAAAGAGTTTTTAGTACTGATTGGTGTTGGATTTTTACTGGCGGCACCGGCTTCATGGTTAATCATGCGAGAATACCTTAATCAATTTGCGTATCGGATTGAGCTGGGCCCAATCATTTTCATTTCCGGGATGAGCATCACGTTAGTAGTCGCCATGGTTACGGTGGGGTATAGATCTTTCAGCGCAGCAACTGTAAATCCTGTGGAATCCCTTCGCCATGAATAAGGATTCGTTCGTGCGGAGGAGAGGAATAAGATTTATGTAGAATACCAGTGTGAAGTAATGACCTTGAGCATTTCAGGTTGGATAGCCCCACCTGCGATAAGTTCACCACCGTGAAGAAAATTATTTCCTCCTTTGAAATCAGTAACTCTTCCCCCTGCCTGTTGAACAATAAAGGCACCGGCTGCAACGTCCCAGGCATTCAGATTATATTCAAAAAAACCATCCATCCTTCCACACGCTACATAGGCAAGGTCTACGGCTGCACTTCCGAGCCTGCGTATGCCATGTGTTTTTTCCAGGAATTCTTTAATGATTTCGAGGTAAACTTCCTTTTTGTCAAGATGATAATAAGGAAAGCCGGTGGCAAGTAAACTTTCGTTTAGCTGGGTGATGGCTGAAATTCGTATCTCATGATTGTTACACAAGGCCAGTCCGCCAGAACGTGCGTGAAAGCATTCATCACGCGTTAGTTCATAGACTACACCAAGTATAACTTTGCCCTCATGGGCAAGTGCAATACTTATGGCATAAGGAGGCAGGCCATGCAAAAAATTGGTAGTGCCGTCTAAGGGATCAATTATCCATAAATAGGACTGTTCTTCATTGGCGTTTCCGGTGCCTTCTTCTGCCAGGAATCCACTGCCCGGTATTAATTTTTTTAATGCCTGAACAATGTGCTGCTCCGCCTCTTTGTCTACGTATGAAACGAGGTTGTTAAATCCTTCCTTAAATTCAATCCTTGAGCGATCGAAAGCCAATGCTTCCTGACGGATAAAATTCCCTACCTCATGGCAAAGTCGGATTACTTCTTTTTCAACGTCAGCTAAATTAATGTCAGTCATGGTAGGGATAACGGTTAACGCTATTATTCAACACGATTGAAAAGGAAATTGTTTCTGGTTCAGGATAAAGTTCAGGGTTTCCCACCAACTACAATAACAATTTCGCCTTTAATTTCTTTTGCGGAAAAGTATTGATGAACCTCTTCCATGCTTCCGTTCCGTGTCTCTTCAAACATTTTGGTTAATTCACGCGAAACGGATACTGGTCGTTGGGCTCCAAAATATTCAATAAACTGGTGAAGTGTTTTTACCAGCCGATGTGGGGATTCATAAAAGATCATTGTACGGTCTTCTTCAGCCAGTTTCTTCAGCATTGTTTGACGGCCCTTTTTGTGAGGTAGAAAACCCTCAAATACGAACCGTTCACTAGGTAAGCCAGATTTGATCAATGCTGGCACAAATGCTGTTGCCCCGGGCAGGCACTCAATTTTCACATTGGCCTGAAGGGCGGCTCGCACTAATAAAAAACCTGGATCAGAAATACCGGGCGTACCGGCATCACTTATCAGGGCCATACGCTCCCCTTTGTTCAGGCGCTCGATCAGTTGATTAAGGACCTTGTGCTCATTGAAATTGTGAAAACTGTGTAACGGTTTGCTGATCGCATA
>CAZCRJ010000326.1:2337-4141 GCA_964501015.1 uncultured Roseivirgaceae bacterium
CGGAAGTTCTTGTGTCTTCAGCAAGAATAAGGTCGACAGTCCGTAAAATGTCCATGGCACGCAGGGTAATGTCGCCCAGATTTCCGATTGGCGTTGGTACTACATACAATGAGGTGGTGCTTTCCATTGTTACGCAAGCTTATCAATTGCAGCGGCTAACTCGCGGTCCTTTTCAGTAATGACATTGCCGGCATCGTGTGTGCTTAATTCAAAGGAGACGGTATTCCAGGTGTTGGTCCAGGTGGGATGATGATTCATCTTCTCGGCAACAATGGCCACCTTTGTCATGAAACCAAAGGCTTCGGTAAAGTCTTGAAATGTAAATGATTTCGTGAGTCGGTTTTTTTCAGTTTTCCACATAACCTGTAAGGGTAAAGTTGAAAACGAAGGTACACGTTTTATGTTAAAGGGCGATTAATCCCTCTATAGCAGCAGCCTTCTGGTAAACCTCAATTACAGTGGTACTGGATTGTGCCATTACCTGAATGGTGATACTGGTGTATTTTCCTTCCCGGGATGATTTTTCTGTGGAGGTGTGCATGGGAAGCAAGCGTTTTACTTCTTCTTCTTTTCCTTTGGGCACTATAAACTTGAAGATGTATAACGAAGGCCAGCTGTAATGCTGATCCAGTTTCTGCTGAAAGGAAAGAATCCAATCCTGATCCATAAAAAATAAAAAACGGACATGCCGCTTACCGGAATGTCCGTTTGATTAAGGGTATATTAATAAAACTTATAGCGCTTATCTTCAATGTTGGCGTTTTGCTTGATAGCCTCGGCAATGTTCATACTGTTGCGATTGACAGCGCCCTGTTCCAGGGTTGATCGGTAAACACTATAATCGCCTATTGAAGGAGCAACCGTTTTCACTTGTGTTTCAATAATGGAAACTCCGTTCTCGCCTGCGTATGGTGAAGAGCGCTTACCATCTTCCAGGGAGAAGGCAATACCAATAGCAACCGGGTCAAATCCGATAGAGGTAATGGTGTTGCTGTTTAGTTTCAAGCTGCTGTTGGTATAGATGGAAGCATCTTTTCCGTAAGCCGATGCTATTTCCTCCAGGGATCCTTGCAGTCCTTTCAATTTGGCAACAATAACTTTTCCCTTGAGCTCATTTTTAACGGCCGGGGTAATGTCTTCTTTTACGACATCCAGTGACTTATATCCTTTTTCAATTTCACCAGTCATGATGGCCACAACATAACGATCCTGAAGATCAAAAACAGTTGATACCTTGCCTTTATCCGCATCACGGAACAACCATTGTACGATCTGACGGGCATCACCAAGATTTCCAATTCGTCTTTCTGCAGGGGTAATGTTCAACGCATCGCTGGGGATAAGGCCCTCCGCGTTGGCACGTTTGGTGAACTCATCAATACCCGATAAATCGGAAGCAAAACGTTCAGCACTGCGCAGGGCCTCATTAATTGAGGCATCACTGGGAAGAATCTCCCGTTCAATAACAGCAACCGCATAATAGTTATTGTCTTTCACCTCAGTAACATCAATAATGTGGAATCCGAAATCAGTTTCGACCACATCATTTAAAAGACCTTTTTTCGTGGCGTTAAAAACAGCGCTTTCAAATGGTTTCACCATCATGCCAGTGCTAAACCACCCAAGATCACCCCCACGGGAGGCGGTTCCATCCGTTCCAAATTCACGCGCCTTCTCCGTAAAGTCAGCACCAGCCTTCAGATCCTTGAGTATTCCCTGTGCTTTATCTTTCGCAGTTTTTTTAGAAGCCGCGCTTTCGTCATCCCAGCGAATGAGAATATGGCTTGCGCGTGCGGTAAAGACG
>CAZCRJ010000327.1:0-4140 GCA_964501015.1 uncultured Roseivirgaceae bacterium
TGCGTTAGCACTACTACATCACTAATGCAGTAGTCTTTTATTTTTTCCAGATTTTTATCGTTGTAATAAACTGAATTTACCTGACTCCCATCAATGCCATCTTTGCTGGACGGGATATTGAAAATTGCGGCCAGTAAATCGAGTGACGTGTAATGCTTATAATCACCAAACTTCCATAGCTCCATCGTGTCCAGATGGGGCACCTCCCCTGATTTGCGCCCGGCCAGGTTTAACGGTGGCGGTAGAGGTAATCCGTTCACCAGCATTCTGCGACTCATATAGGGATAGTCGAACTCTTTGCCATTATGTGCGCAAAACCGGATGTTGGAAGGATCAACCTTATTCAGCATTTCATTGAATTCAGTCAATAGAATTTTTTCATCGTGTCCATAATAGGCTTTTGTTTTCAGCGACATCTCGCCTTCTTCGGTAAAAAATATTTTCCCTACGGCAATGCATACTATTTTTCCAAATTCGGCATAGATGCCAGCGCGTTTATGAAAAAATTCTTCATCGGAGATAGGATCCTCCCGTTTTAAAAAAGATGCTTTTCTTGACCATTGTACTTTCAGGCGTTCATCCAGCACACTGTAATTATCGGTACAGGCAACTGTTTCGATGTCGAGAAAAAGGATGTCGCGCAGTTCGGCAATCATGGTGTGAAGATAAGAATCTTTAGCCGTAAGCTATGCAGAAGTTTAGTTTAGAGTTTTCGTATTGCAATTCGAAATGCCTGTGACGGATTACTTTTAATAACCTGATCAATTTCATCTTGGGTGAAGCCTTCCTCTTTCAATCGGGGAATCAATAGGTTGGAAAGTGCGGTGTAACTGCGATACGTTACACTAGCCGGATTAATCACATCGTACCAACCAGCATCGTGCGAAAGCAAGGTGCGGTGGAGCAGGTTGTTTTCTTTCATGTATTTCATGAAGCCTACGTATTGTTCGATGGTTTCCAGATGGACATAATCAAACTCAACCCATACACCTTTCGAGGCCATTTGTTTGAAGACCTCAAAGTTTTTCTCGTTCTGCGCATGCACCCAGATGAATGCATCAGGCGCAACGCCATTGGCCATAAAGATTTCCAGTTCTTCTTTTGCGGCATTCCCATCGCCTGAATGTACTGCAATGGTGAGGCCGGTTTTCAGATGGGCAATCGCTCCGGCTTTCATAATCTTTTTCTGCGCCTCAGTAAGCGGGCCGGTATCGGCACTAAGTTTCATAAAGCCTGGCCGGATGCCTGTGCCTTCAATACCATTGTTGAATTCATCAATCCATCGTTGCGCCAGTTGCTCAGCAGTTTCGGTATAGACCCGAGGGGGCAAATACTTTTCATTTACAGCACCGTAATAGCCCGTGTTGGTTACAATGTGTATTCCACTGGCCTCAGACAATCGCTTCAGCAGTTGCACATCACGACCCAGATAGGCCGGGGTGAATTCAAAAAAAGTCTGTATGCCCAATGGCTTCAGTTCCAGGAGGTAAGGTAACACATGATTGAAGACTGTGTCAGCATTATATCGCCCAGGTGTGATGCTGTCCGCTCCGATGAAATCAACCAGAATGTGTTCATGGGGTAATATGATGCCGGTATTAGCAGAAGAGATTTCTCCGGTAACCGTCATCAGCTTTCCTTCCTTTCTTTCACAAGAAAAAAATCCAACAGAAATGAATAGTGAGTAAAGTATACATGCTCTTTTCATAATCAGGAATGAAGTATGCCTTGTGCGCCCAGTTCCTCTATAAACATTACATTTTCCTCCCGGATAGAATCCGGCACGAATACAAACCGTTTATCGTAAAGGGTTGAACCAATATAGTAACTCACCCAGTATTCATTGTTAAGGTGAAACACGGCTTCATCGATTGTCTCTACTGCAGCTGAACCTGAAGCCGGAACGATTTCCAGGAAATGACGCAATACCGAGGTTCGTTGTTCTTCATTATTCTTAATGCCATAGCCGGTGCTTGCCACTAATACGGTTTCCAGTGGTGTTGAATTTTTATTAATCAGGTATACTTTCCAGGAAACGCTTTCAGTATCGGATTGCTCCCGAACAATGGCAAGGGTTACATTTCTTACTTCGGGTATTTCAATGTCGCGGATCATACTACCTCAAGGTCAAACAATCGAATAATATTTTCTTTTAAAATTTCTTTTACCTCCCTCATGTCAGGGGTAAATCCTAATTCTTTGTGCAGTGAAGTAACTTCTTTATCCGTTATACCACAGGGGATGATGTAATCGAAATAACGCAGATCAGTGTAAACATTGAATGCCAGGCCGTGCATGGTCACCCACCGGCTGCTCTTAACGCCCAGGGCACAAATTTTTCGGGCGTGTTCATGGTCTGCATCAAGCCATACTCCGGTTAATCCTGGAATACGCCCTCCTGTTATTCCATAGTTTTTCAAGGTAAGGATAACGGCTTCTTCCAATAGCCGCATATACTTATGAATGTCGGTGAAAAAATTTTCCAGATCAAGAATGGGATAGCCTACAATTTGCCCGGGGCCATGATAGGTAATATCACCCCCACGGTTGGTGTGCTGATAGGTGGCCTGTATGGAATGAAGATCTTCTTTTTTGATTTTCAGATTATTTTCGTCTCCGCTTTTTCCCAGTGTGTAAACATGTGGATGCTCACAGAAGAGCAGAAAATTTTCTGTGCGTTGCTGTTCGTCAGCAGGAAGATTGCGGTTTGATTTTTTTACTGCTAAGATTTTTTCAAAAAGTGAAGCTTGGTAATCCCAGGCGTGGGTATACTCAATCAGCCCCAGGTCAGCAAAGATGGTTTTCCGGTTGATGTTGGGATTCACTTGAGTTTATCCAGTTCGTCTTTCAGGTAATTGATCGAATCAATTGGGTCAGGCTCAACGCCATTCTCTTTGGCCAGGTAAAGGGATACCCAATCGGTTAAATGAATCAGGTAGAAGTATTGCTCCAACAGGGAAGCACCTTCTCCAATGACGTCAATTATTGGATTGGATTTTTTTTCGAAGATGGCGCGGCTGATTTCCATACGTTTTTCAACACGTTCATGGTCGTGATCAGAGTACAGATAAATAACCTGCAACATCGGCAGCAATGCTTCCGGGAATTGCCACCCAACCAACTCGTTGTGATTCATTTCGGGGAAGGTGTTAATGTGCGCAAGTTGCTTTGCGTTTTCATTCAATTGTTGCTGAAAGCGAAGGGCCATAGCATACAATCGGTTATCACAATAGATTACAGGTAGTTTTCCTTTTAGTTTTCGGGCAATTAATTCGGCTTCATTCTGAATGCCCTTTTCCCCGCGATCCAGAAACTGGATGGCATTTTCTGTTTCTTTAATAAAGGTGGCGCCAATCAGGTTGGTGTGGTAGAGCACAGAGAGCAGCGCTATCATATTATACGCCAGCATGGCCCGTGGGCTGTTTGAGCCGGCAGGCAACTGAATGTAAAACAGGTTGTACTCACGCGCGATATCCAGGAGTTTTCCGCCTGAAGCGATGGCGATTACATGAGCGCGTTTTAACAATGCCTTATTCAAGGCTGCAATTGTTTCTTCCGTATTTCCGCTGTAGGAACAGGCGATGAACAAAGTATGCGGACTAACAAACTGTGGGATGTTGTAACTTTTACATACCGTTATCGGGATGGGGATTCTTCCGAAGGTTAGGGATTCTATCAGGTTGGCACCAATTCCTGATCCGCCCATACCGGCAATGACTACGTTACGAATGTCACTTCCCGGACGTACCAGATCAATGGATTCACTGATGCGTAACGCTTCTGCCAACTGACGTGTAAAACTCTCGATGTATTTCTTGGTTACCGACATGTATTTTAGGTAAAATGTTTGCGGTAAAGTTACGATTTTTGTTCACAGGACTAATGGAAAGATTTTGAATGATCTTCAGTTCGATGATCAATGAGCGATAAAATCAAAACCGGAAAACAAGGAGAAGACCTGGCGGCTGATTTTCTTCAGCGCAAGGGCTTTACGGTTGTGGCACGCAATTACCGACACAAGCATGCCGAAATTGATTTGATTGTTCAAAAGGAGGATTGGCTGATTTTTGTGGAAGTAAAAACCCGGAGTTCAAGTGCTTTCGGAGAACCCGAATCGTTTGTTGACTGGAAGAAGGGAAG
>CAZCRJ010000328.1:0-4135 GCA_964501015.1 uncultured Roseivirgaceae bacterium
GTTTTCACCTTGAAGATGATATTTATGGAAATATTATGATTGCTGTTACCGAAGCCGTAAATAACGCAATCAAACACGGAAACAGTGGCGATTCAACTAAAAATGTTTCTCTCAGCCTGATTTTAAATGAAAATTTGCTAAAGTTCATTGTAAGCGATGAGGGTAATGGTTTTAACTTTCATGATCTTCCCGATCCAACTTCACCTGAAAATCTTGAGAAACTTGGCGGAAGGGGTATTTTTCTTATGAAACACCTCGCTGACGAGGTTGACTTCAAAAAGGATGGAAGCATTGTTGAGCTCAGTTTTTACATGAATGCCTGATGGGTAGCATTCGCTTCTTTTCTGAAGAGATCCGTTTTAATCTTAAAGGCCAACGAAAAACAGCTGATTGGATTAAGAGTGTGGTTCTTACGGAAGGAAAAGCGCTTCGTTCCGTAAATATTATTTTTTGCTCAGATGCCTACCTGGCTGAAATAAATAAGCAATACCTGAAACACGATACGTTTACGGATATTATAACCTTTAATCTCTCTTCAGCCCCGGATCAAATCGAAGGCGAAATCTATATTAGTATTGATCGGGTTAAAGAAAATGCTCTCTCCTTGGGATTTGATTTTGAAACAGAACTCCAGAGAGTAATCATTCATGGAATCTTACATCTTGTGGGCTATAAGGATAAATCTAGTAGCCAAAAATCCATAATGCGAAAAAAAGAGGACGCTTCTCTATCTTTGCGGAACACACAATAAATGTTTCACGTGAAACCAGTATTTTCTGCAGTGGGTATTTTTTAATGAATGTGTTAAAATGAAATTAACTAAAAGTTTCACGTGGAACGAAATATATGTTTCAGGAATATGATGTAATAGTGGTGGGGGCGGGTCATGCTGGCTGTGAAGCTGCTGCAGCTGCTGCAAATATGGGTTCTCGAGTGCTACTAATAACCATGAATATGGGAACTATAGCCCAAATGTCATGCAACCCAGCAATGGGTGGTGTGGCAAAGGGTCAAATTGTACGGGAAATAGACGCTTTGGGTGGTTATTCTGGAATTGTCGCTGATAAATCAATGATACAGTTCCGGATGTTAAACCTGTCGAAAGGCCCGGCAATGTGGAGTCCCAGGACACAAAATGACAGAATGCGGTTTGCCGAGGAGTGGCGCCTTGCGTTGGAAAGGACTGCGGGTGTTGACTTCTGGCAAGAAATGGTGAGTGAAGTCATAGTTAGGGACAATAAAGCCGTTGGGGTAAAAACAACCTTAGGGATCGAAATTCTGGGCAAATCAGTAATTCTTACCAATGGTACTTTTCTAAACGGTAAAATACATATTGGGGAGAAAACCTTTGGTGGTGGTAGGGCAGGAGAAAAATCAGCAACCGGAATTACCGAACAGCTTATTTCATTGGGATTTGAATCCGGAAGAATGAAAACCGGAACACCTCCACGTGTAGATGGTCGCTCTCTTGATTACTCAAAAATGGAAGAACAAAAAGGAGACGAGACTCCCGGAAAGTTCTCGTATACCGATACAAAGCCGCTTAGTCGTCAAATGAGTTGTTGGATAACCTATACCAGCGAAGCGGTGCATGACGAGCTGAAACTAGGTTTTGAGCGCTCTCCAATGTTTAGTGGAAGAATAAAAGGTTTAGGACCACGGTATTGCCCATCAATAGAAGATAAGATAAACCGGTTTTCCGAACGGGAACGCCATCAAATCTTTGTTGAACCCGAAGGATGGGAAACAGTAGAAATCTATGTTAATGGATTTTCAACTTCCCTCCCAGAAGATGTACAACTTAAAGCGCTGCGAAAAATTAAAGGGTTCGAGAACGCTAAGATGTTTAGGCCAGGATATGCGATTGAATATGACTTCTTTCCTCCTACTCAACTAAAGGTTACGCTTGAGACTCAACGCATTGATAATCTGTACTTTGCGGGTCAAATTAATGGTACAACAGGCTATGAAGAAGCAGCATGCCAAGGCCTTATGGCAGGCATAAATGCACATAATAAAGTTCATGCGCTAAATCCTTTTGTGCTGAAGCGTTCTGAAGCGTATATCGGAGTCTTGATTGATGACCTGGTTAATAAGGGTACAGACGAGCCGTATAGAATGTTTACCTCACGAGCGGAATACCGTGTTTTATTAAGACAAGACAATGCAGATATTCGGTTAACTGAAATCGGCCATAAGCTGGGCCTGGCATCGGATCAACGCCTTGATGCTGTAATGGACAAAAAAAATGCTACCCGTCAATTATCCACACTGTTGAACAAAACAAAGCTTGATCCGGAAAACGTAAACTCCGATCTCATCTTGATTAACACAGCACAAATTCGTGAAAAAGTAAGCCTGGCCAGCCTGTTAAAACGCCCCGAACTTAGTCTTACTGAGTTGAAAACACTTCATCCTGATTTACAATCGGAAATTGATCGATTCACAAAAGAAATACAGGAGCAGGCTGAAATTGAAATTAAATACGAAACATACATTGAGCGTGAGCGTACCCTCGCGGAGAAAATCAGTGGTTTAGAGGAGTATAGAATTCGTCCTGATTTTGATTACGACAGGGTAAAGGCGCTTTCCTCTGAAGCCCGTGAAAAACTGAAAAAAATTAAACCCGAAACAATAGGTCAAGCCTCCCGCATAAGCGGAGTCTCTCCGGCAGATGTATCGGTGTTAACCGTATATATGGGAAAGTAATGCTGGTAATCGACAAATGTCCTGTCTGTAAAAGTGATTTATTCCAACCGCTTCAGCATTGTAAAGACACCACTGTTTCACATGAAACATTTTCTGTAAAAGTTTGCCAAAATTGCGCTTTGGGTATTACTTCGCCAAGACCAGAAAATGACCAGCTCTCCCGGTATTATCACTCCGAAGAATATATTTCCCATTCAGGAAAATCAACAAATGTATTAGGCGAAATCTATCTGCTCGCCAGAAAATTTACACTTTCGTGGAAAAAGAATATCATCACACACTATGCTGCAAAAGGCAAAATTCTTGACGTGGGTTGTGGTACTGGTGAATTTTTGTCGGTTATGAAACAGCGTGGCTGGCAGATCAGCGGTGTTGAGCCATCCGAAATTGCCAGAAGAAAAGCCGAAAAGTTAACAGGTATTTCTATTTACAAATCGCTTGACCATATTAATCAACCAGAATTTGATGCCATTTCTATGTGGCATGTTTTGGAGCACATTCCCGACATTCAACATACAATTAAATGTCTTCTTCAACAGCTAACTCCCTCCGGCAAATTATTTATTGCGGTTCCAAACTATTTATCGTTCGATGCCAATCACTATAAGCAGTATTGGGCTGGTTATGATGTTCCACGCCATCTCTGGCATTTTTCAAAACAAAGCATGAAACTCCTGCTGGAGGAAAACGGATTTAAACTAATTTCAATTGTTCCAATGAAACTGGACGCCTACTACGTGAGTATTCTAAGTGAACGAAATCAATACGATTCAACACTAAAGTCATTTTTTAATGGAATGATTCTTGGGGTAAAATCAAACCTGAACGGCAAATCAAAAACAAATCAATCTAGTTTACTTTACATAGCACAACCTGCATGATTTATAGATTCCTTTTCATCTTTATCCCGCTTTCATTTTTGCTTACACGTTGCGCCAAACAAACGCAACCCACAGGCGGGCCTAAAGACGAAATCTCTCCAACGTTAATTGAATCAAATCCGGATAACCGACAAACCAATTTCACCAAAAATGAAATTGAACTAACGTTTGATGAAGCTATTCAGATTAATAATGCACGTGAACAAATAATAATCACACCTTCCATTGGAAAAAAGTTTGAATTAGTATCTAGAAAAAATAAAGCAACATTAAAACTAAATGCTGAACTTCAGGAAAACACTACCTATACCATTGCATTCAGGGAAGCTATCCAGGACCTCACCGAAAGAAATCCAGCTCAAAATCTTAAAGTAGCATTTAGTACCGGAGACTATATTGATTCGCTGTCCATTAGCGGAAAAGTATACAACCTGCAAGAAGGGAAACCTGTTAAAAACTTCACCGTTGCTGCCGTGCCCTATTCCGACACCACTGATATTTTCAAACACGAAGCATTGTGGATTACCCTAACCAATGACAAGGGG
>CAZCRJ010000329.1:0-4133 GCA_964501015.1 uncultured Roseivirgaceae bacterium
TGTTCCAGTGAAGTACCGGAAAGGAGGGTGGAGATCTCCTTTAATTCCTCAAAACGTTTTTGCAGCAACGGAGATTCGGAAAGTCTCTGATCAAGCTTTTCCTTCTCGGTAACCGATAGGGTTCCATCCAGGTAGTTCAGTAATTCATCGTCCAGTAGTTGTGGTATCTTCTTCATGGTTTCCACGCTTAAAGAGTTAAGGCTTCTTGTTTCAATATCAGGGTTAATTCATCGGCCAGTCGTTGACGTGCACGATGAATTCGTACCTTCACGGTGTTGCTCTGCATGCCTGTAATGTCAGCAATTTCATCCAGTGAAAACTCCTGCAGGTAGAATAACGTAATGGCGAGTTTATCGGCTTCGTTTAAGTGGTGCATGGCCATTGCAAGGTATTTTCGTTTGTCATTGCGTTCCAATATTCCTTCCGCCTCCTGACCATATTCTACAATGGTGTTTTCAATACTTTGAAAGGTTCCTTTTTGTTTGCGTTTGTAGCTTACTGCGGTATTAAAAACAATGCGGTATAACCAGGTAGAGAACTTTGCATCTTTTTTAAAGTTTTTCAAATGGTGAAATGCTTTTACAAATGCATCCTGTGCTGCTTCCTCTGCTTCCGGCCGGTTATCCAGAATTTTCATGGCAATTGTAAAGGCATAACTTTTATACCGGTTTACAAACTCGGTATATAATTGCTGTTCGCCTGCAAGTATTCTATCGATTACAATAAATTCCGGGTCTGTCATGACACGCCTTGGACGCATTAGAATTTTATAAAGTTACAGGAATAACCAATAATTCCGGAAACTTCTAATGACTGATTCTGATAGTATCCAGGGATACGTTAGTCCACCCACATAGATTTGTAAAAAAGCCTGTAACCTGGTCGGAAAACACTGCGTCATAGGGGCAGATTTCACTTTAAACAATTAAATTATGGAAAGCGAATTAACGGGAGTATTAGGGGTGATGATCCCCATTGTAGCAATAATTAGTGTGTTTACTATGATTGTATACCTGCGCAGATATGAAAATGCCGAACGTATGGCGATGATTGAGCGGGGTGTTGATCCTACACTGTTTACTAAAAGGCAACGTGGAAGTACCTCCGGTCCGCTGCGCGCTGCATTATTGTTGATTGGGGGAGGTGTAGGTTTATTGCTGGGATATTTTCTGGAAGCGTCAACTGATATGCGTGCACCGTTACCGTACTTCGCCATGTTATTTATTTGTGGCGGTATCGGCCTGGGCATAGCTTATTTAGTAGAAGAGCGAAAAAGCAGGGAGGAAGTGAATAGAGACTAACCTACTTTTGTTCATTGTTCCCCTTTGCTTTTCGATTGGATTACTCAATCCCGGTTGGTGCCGGGATTGATGCATGTATGACTTCCAGATAAATACAGCCCTTCGGTACTAACCAAATAACCATTCAACAAGTGTCATGGAAACTATCCAGATGATAACAATGGAGATCACGTTTAATAAAGCCCCGGCTTGAACCATATCTTTAATACGTAGATAACCGCTGGAGAACACAATGGCATTTGGGGGTGTAGCAATGGGTGACATGAGGGCAATGCTTGCGCCTAAAGTCACAGGTAATCCTAGCAGAATAGGGTTAACCTGCATTACGGAAGCAATCCCGAATACGACTGGAACAAACACATTAACAAGTGCCACATTGCTCATGAATTCGGAGAGAACAACAGAAATTACAATTAAAGTAAGGGAAAGCCAGATAGTATAGGTGTTCTGTCCGGCTACCCACTCACCAACGGCATGAATCACACCTGTTTCATTTAGCCCTTCTGCCAGGCACAATCCACCCCCAAATAGAAACAAAATTCCCCAGGCCATTTTATCCGTGTCTTTCCAATGGAGCAAAAATTCGCCACGATGGAAATTAATGGGAACGATAAACATGAGCATGCCACCACACATAGCAATGGTGGTATCGTTGAACATATCGGACTGCAGTACGCTGTTAATGGGTTGTTGGAACATCCACAAAAAGGCAGTTAGACTGAAAACAATCAGTACCCGCTTTTCTTCCATACGGATTTTGCCTAGTTGGTTTAACCTGTTCTGTACTAACAGATCAGACCCTTCAATTTTTGCAAGTTGGTTCGGGAAAAGAATTCTGGTTACGGCAAAATAATTCGCAAGCAGTAAAATGGTGGCTACCGGACAGCGAATCACAAACCACTGCGCGAATGATATTTTCATATCGAAAAAATCATTAAGTAATCCCACGAAGACAACATTGGGTGGCGTTCCGATGATGGTTGCCATTCCTCCTAACGATGCTGCATAACCAATAGTCAGCATCAGCCCTAAGGCAAAATTTCTTTCTTTTTTATTATCAAGTTCATGAACACTCTTGATGTCCTGTAGGATGAGGCGCACAACGGAAGTGGCGATGGGAAGCATCATCATTGCTGTTGCGGTATTGCTGATCCACATACTGAGAAATGCTGTGGCCAGCATAAAGCCCAGGATTATTCCATTGCCTGAGGTTCCCGTAATTTTTATTAGGCTTAAAGCAATCCGCTCATGCAGTCTGTGTTTTTCAAGGGCGAGGGCAATCAGAAAGCCTCCCATAAATAAAAAAATAATCGCGTTGGCATACGGTGCCGTTGCCTGACTGATTTTCATTACCCCTAACATGGGAAAGCCAACCATGGGTAAAAAAGCTGTAACCGGAATGGGTACGGCTTCGGTCACCCACCAGGTGATCATCCATGCAGTAATTGCCAGAACTTTAGGAGCTTGCGGTGAGATGAACTGTTCAGGAACAAAAACCAGCACCATCAGGAACAGGCCGGGGCCAAGAAAAAAGCCGATGCGCTTTGAAAAATTCACGTTCGAAAAATTTGTAAGATAATAGAGGAAAGATAGCCGATAAAAAAATAAGCCCCGACAAAATCGGGGCTTATGGTCTGGCTTAGGTATAAATGGTTATTCGCGACCGGGTTTTGCGTTGGCAGGTTTTACTGCAATGGTTCTTCCATCCAGTTCTTTATCATTAAGGCCGTCAATGGCCGCTTGTGCCTCATCATCATTGGGCATTTCAACAAATCCATATCCTTTCGATCGTCCGGTATCACGGTCAGAAATAATTTTAACAGATGAAACATCACCATACTGGGCAAAGGCATTCTGGAGATCCTCCGTGCGTGTTTTGAAATTGAGCTTGGCAACAAAAATATTCATGAAACTAACATTTAAGGTCTAGTATTGCAGTTGAATGCGGTTACATCCGACAGCATTCCAAATATAACGAATTATTTATGGAGTTATAAAAACAGGATTAAGTAGGATTGTCTTTAAAATGATTCTTAATCAAGCGCCTTCACGCCCGGCAGCACTTTTCCTTCGAAATACTCCAACAACGCACCACCCCCGGTTGATACATAGCTTACCTGGTCAACAAACCCGAATTTGCTTACGGCAGCGGCTGAATCACCTCCTCCAATTAACGAAAAAGCTCCATGTTTGGTGGCCTTAACCACAGCCTCAGCAATAGTTTTCGTTCCGGATTCGAACTTCTCCATTTCGAACACACCCATGGGGCCGTTCCACAAAATGGTTTTTGATTCACCTACAATTTTTGAAAAGACTGATGCCGCCTGGGGGCCGATGTCTAGCCCCATCCATCCATCAGGAATGGATGTGTTGTTGGCTATGGAAGTGTTTGCGGTGGCATCAAATTTATCGGCAACCACAGAGTCGATAGGAAGGTGAAGTTCTACTCCTTTAGCTTTTGCTTTCTGGATCAACTCTTTTGCCAGATCAAGTTTGTCGGTTTCAACCAGTGAGTTGCCAATTGTTCCACCCAATGCTTTAAAAAAAGTATAGGCCATTCCCCCGCCAATAATGAGGTGGTCGACTTTACTCAACAGTTGTTCAATGATCAGAATTTTATCAGAAATTTTAGCGCCCCCCATAATGGCTGTGAACGGTTTCTCCGCATGTTCCAGTACTTTTTTTGCATTGATCAGTTCAGCAGCCATCACAGACCCTGCGCATTTTTCACTAAAGAATTGTGCTACAATGGTGGTGGAGGCATGGGCACGGTGGGCTGTGCCAAAGGCATCGTTTACATAAAAATTGGCCAGTTGGGCAAGTTTTCCGGCA
>CAZCRJ010000330.1:0-4124 GCA_964501015.1 uncultured Roseivirgaceae bacterium
AATGTTTCCATTCAGCTTTCGGGCAGGCATTCACTGCCGGCCGTATGGCGTACACCCACCTACCGCCAATATTTTTCGAGGGCTTTTTCAGATTCTGATCTTATTGACAACCTAACACAAGATGAGGATTTTAGATTTTATGATGTCAGTGCAAAACTCCTGTACGACATCACTCCCCGCGATAAGTTGCGAGCTTCGTTTTTTAACATCTCCAATGCATTAGCCTATGCCGAGAGTGGTGACCAAAACGGTAACCCGGTGCAAAAGGAAAGTACACTCGAGCAACAAAGTTTTGGAAGCGGACTTACTTATAGCCGGTTATGGAGTAACCGGGTTAAAACCACTGCAGAAGGATATTACTCGCGATATACTCTCAATGCCATGAATCAAAATATTGCAGGTGAACAAACCTTGACACAACAGAACATTGTATTGGAAGCGGGCATAAAAGTTTTTTCATTAATTGAGTTAAAGAAAAATGCCTATCTGCAGGCCGGGTACCAATTTGTGGAATCCGGTATTACCAATGCCGATGTGGTTGACAATCCACAATTCGAAAGACGCATAAAGGAAGTGATGCGCAATCATGCCGTGTTTGCCGAGGGCAATTTCTCATGGTATGATGCCCGAACTAACCTGCGCTTGGGTATGCGTGGGAACTATTATGGCAAGCTGAGCGCATTCACGGTTGAACCCCGATTGGTATTTACCCAAACCATTGCACAGCAATTTACCTTGGAGATTATGGGTGAGATGAAATCGCAATCCAGCGTGCAAGTGGTTGATGACCAGAGCGACTTTTTAGGTGTTGAAAAAAGCCGATGGGTTATGAGCAACAATGAAGACATACCCCTATTGCGCAGTCGGCAACTCTCTGCCGGATTGTTATGGAAGCGTTCGAAGTGGTTTGTACATACGGAAGCCTATGCCAAAAAAGTGCAAGGTATCATAACGTCCAGTCAGGGTTTTCAAAATCAATTTGAATTTGTGCGTAGCCAGGGTACGTACGCCATAACAGGTGTTGATGTACTGGTTAATCGGCAAAGCATCCGCTCGGTGCAGTGGCTTCGGTATTCACTTTCTAATAATGAGTATGATTTTGGTGCCCTTATTCCCCCTACATTTCCAAATAACACCGACATCCGGCATGCTTTGAGCGGTGGTATTAGTTATAGGTTTTCAACATTTGAAGCAGGTACTGGTGCGAGTTGGTATACAGGCAGACCAACTACTACCCTGGTACCAGGGAGCGAAGTGGTATCGGGAGCGCTCCACTATGAAGAGCCAAACAATTCACGCCTTGTTAATTATTTTCGGGTTGATGCGTCAGTTCGTTGGCATTTTTATACCCGTGCTCGTGTAAAAAGCCAACTGGGTATTTCGTGCTGGAATATACTCAACCGAAAAAATGTGCTGAATTCCTATTACTTGCTTGAGGATAACACCCCAAAGAAAGTCCAACTTAACGGGTTAGCTTTTACGCCCAATATTTTTTTACGTGTGGATTTTTAAGGTTATTAAACTTTTAGAGGTGTTACAACAACCCTTGCTCAACTAATTTCAACTTAAGTTTTTCGTGGTTCGCCCATAACCTCTTTTCTATCTCGCGTTGAACAGTTTTTATTTCGGGGTCGTTCCTAACTCTGATAACAAAAGCCCCCAGGAACTTTCCTGAAGGCTTTTTCGGATTAGGTTAAATATTAAGCAAGAACCTTTTGTTCGTTGGCTATAAGGATCGCGTCCAGATCTTCACCGGGCAACGTAATAATTTTTTCTTCCTTTGGATCCCATTCAATTCGTCTGCCCAGCTTATACGATAATCCGGCCATGTGGGCGGAGATGGCTTCTTCAAATCCTTCCTGTATTCCGCAGCTTGGATTGCCACCGTTGCGGATGCAACTCAGCCATTCACGCATATGCAGAAAAGTAGAGTCAACACGTTTGCCATCGCGGTACGTCCATAACAATCCCTTGTTGGCAAAATATTTTGCCGTGGCGGAGGTTACTGCATCCGTAGCGTTGGCCATCGGGTTATACTGATAGATCGGGATCTCAGCATCTATCCGCTTTTCATTAAGCATTTCTGCATACCGGGTGCTTCGCGCATCTGCATAGATACTGATCACATTGCCTAATTCCATGGTGGCGTCATGACCCATCAGGTACGTTGGCCGGTCGAACTGATTGCCAAGAGTGGCACTATAGACAAATGTCATCCCTTTTTCTTTTCCTTTTTCCTGACTTGAACCTGTGCTGAAATCGGGATACTCCATATTGACCTGCAATACATCGGGCACATTTCGTCCATCGCGGTGAGTATAGATTCCACCGGAGGCCATTACGGAATTCGGGATACCCATTTTCAGAATGCAATTTATCCGGTCGTAATCGTGTGTCAGCAAATCACCGGAAAGGCCCGAACCATAGGCCCACCATTTTCTCCAGCGGAAGAAATGTTCTTTGTTGAAGGGGACTTTGGGTGCGTTTCCAAGAAACTGATCCCAGTCGATGGTGCTTGGTGAAGCCTTTTCATGGATATCGTATTGCCATGCGCCATTGTCATCGTTTCGGTTGGTGTTGGTTTGTACCAGCGAAACGTGTCCTAACGTTTTCTTCTGAATGATATCCATAGCCGTTAAAAAACTTTGCGTCTGCCGGTGCTGGTGGCCTACCTGGAATACAGTTTTGAAATTGTTGCGGACAGCATCGCGAAGCGTATAGGTTTCGGTGATGCTGTGCGTCATGGGTTTTTCAACATACACATGTACACCGGCATTCAGTGCATCAACGGACATCGGTGCGTGCCAGTGATCGGGTGTGGCAATGAGTACAGCATCTACTTCTCCGCTGTTAACAAGTTCGCGGTGAGTAGTATACCGCGTAACTTTATTTTCCGCTGTGGAGAAGGAATTCAATACCCGCTCGGCATTAACGTCAAACACATCGCAGACTGCGGTAATTTTTACATTCAGGTTTTCCTGTTCTAAAAATTCAGCAAGGCGAGTGTCATTCGGATTTTTAGCGGAAGCTTCCTTCATATCGGCAAGCCACTCTTTTGTTGCAAAGCCAAGTGCCCGGCATAGTTGCTCCCCACGAATTCCGAATCCTATTATTCCAAGGCGTATGGGCTTTCCGCTCATAGGGCCGGTTTCTGGCGGAGGTGCTGCTGTAATGTTGAGGCTTTCCAGCAGAAATTGTTTTTCACGCTTTGCCTCAACAGTTGTTTTAGCTCCGGCAAACCAGACGCCACTTAAAATGGGTCAACCGGCCAGACTTTTGAGCATGTCTCGTCTGCTCCAGGAATTAAATATGTTATCTTCTTTTTTCATGATCAATGCGTTAAGAGGTGGAGTTATCCGTTGACTGTTTCGGGTTTGTTCCGGTGGAAAAAACGTTCCAGGCCAAAGGCGGCATACGTTGGGAACTGATATAGCACAACCAGTGCGGCCATTTCAATTAGGTTCTTGTTTACGATCCAGTAGCTTCCTTCTGTCGGACCTTGTTCCAATCCGGGAAAAGGAGGATGGGCCAGGTAGTAAAAGCCAAGTAATAAAACGCCACCAACACAGGCCCAGCGAATTTTAAGACCCAGGATGAGGCCGGCACCAATAGCGATAAGGCCAACGATGTTAAGCGTATCGACAATGGAGATGAGGGAATCACTGGCAAGCCATTGAAAGAAAGGTTTGAGAAAGGAGGCGCTGAGCAGGTACCCTTTGGCGGTCCAGGCGGGGTTGTACACTTTTAAAATGCCTTCGTACAGAAAATGCCAGCCGATGAGAACGCGCAGGAATACGAGGCTCGTGGTTTGCCCCGAAGAAAAGTGGCTTGAGTTCATAGGAATCATGTTTTGAATTACCTGAAAGTATACAGCGGTTAGCGGTCAAAAAAAATGATAATAATCAGGATGAGGACTAAACTGTCTCATTCATGGAAGGAATCTGGAAAGCCCTTCTTTGACTGATTACTCAATCAAGATTTTAGAGAAAGAAAATGGACAGGTCATAAAACCTCAACAACAGCTTCCAGGGCCATGCCGCGGGAAGCTTTGATCAATATAGTAGCGTGATCCATGGTGTATTCGCGCAAAGCATCGATCAGCTCATTACGGGTGTAAAAATGGC
>CAZCRJ010000331.1:0-4118 GCA_964501015.1 uncultured Roseivirgaceae bacterium
GAAAACGGAAAAGAAGCTTATACCTTAGGATTACTAGATAAGGCCTTTGAACTGAATGGGAATAATATTTTAGATGGCACACTCATTCCTTATATGCAGGTAGTAAAGATCAATAAGCTCAAGCTTAAAAATATTACCGATGAACAGGTATTGGAACGTTACGACATGGTAATGGGAATCCTCGATGCTAAAATTAAAAAAGCAGCCAGTGAAGGAAAGCCTACTGATCGCTACAGAACCTGGAAAGAAGACACCGACAAAATCTTAATTAGTATGATTAAGGTGGATTGCGATTTCGTGAGAACTAATCTTGGCCCCAAGTTTAAAGCTAATCCCTCTGACATCGGACTTGCAAAAAAGATATTTGCCTTTATGCTTCAGGATAAGTGTACCGATGATCCACTGTGGTTGCAAGCCGCAGAAGAAATTCACAAAGTGGAAAAGGATTATGGATTGGCGAAGAACCTTGCCATCCGCTACCTGGCTAGTGAAAGTTATTCCAAGGCAGAAGGATTCTTTAAAGAAGCCCTGGAGCTCGCATCATCTAACCAGGATAAAGCAGACATTAATATTTACTTAGGTAGTTTGGAAACACGAAAAGGAAATAAGGCAGGTGCCCGTGAGTTGTTTCGTCAGGCCCTGATTGCTGACCCGAATAAAAAGGAAGCCTACGAAAAAATTGGTGACTTATATTACCAGAGTTTTACCGATTGTGCCAAAAAGGAAAACATGGCTGATGATCGCCTTGTATACTTAGCTGCCTATGATATGTATCAAAAAGCTGGTGACAGCAAGAAGATGACGATGGCAAAAGACCAATTTCCGTCACGCGAAGATATCTTCCTGGTGAATTATACTTCAGGTCAATCAATTAAAGTGGCTTGCTGGATTAACGAACTCACCACAATCCGCACGAGGGATTAAGGTTAAAAAGTTTAGTAAAAGGGCCATAGGTATCTATGGCCTTTTTCATTTGTATGAAAATAGGAATTTCCATATTTACTTCTGCGCTGGTACTCTTCGGATGTGGCAAAAGTGATAGTGTCCAGCCACTGGAATACGATGGGCCACAAAGTGAAGCTGAGCAGGTTGAACTTTACTACAGCGAAAATGAGCGCATAAAAGTGAAAATGTTGGCCGACCTGCTGTATGAATTTCAAAGCGGGGACCGGGAATTTCCTAAAGGCATCTATATTGAATTCTTTGATGAAAAGGGAGATTTATCCTCCATCCTTCGGGCCAATCATGCCTATTATTTTAAAAAAGAGAATAAGTGGAAGGCAACGGGGAAGGTGGAAGTTAAGAATCTGGCCAAGAATGAACAGCTTAACACAGAAGAGTTGTTCTGGCTGCCGGCCAAAGAGGATATTTTTACAGAGAGCTTTGTAACGATCCGTATGCAAGCGGAGGTAATCTATGGTGAAGGACTGGAAGCCAAACAAGATATGTCATCCTATACGATCAAGAATCCCCAGGGCGAGTTTAAGGTTGAAGAAAGTGACAAGGGTGTAAATTAATCTAAATTCTAACTGGCCCGTCAAATTCACTATCTTTGCCAGCCTATGAAGTTGCCGGATATTGTATTGCTTTCACTGTCGGTAGCCTTTCTTATTATGGGTATTCATCAGATTATGACTGCGGGATTAGCTCATGCCTATTGGGCCATTATGCTTTCCATACTATTTTTCTTCATTCTGAATTACCGTAAGCGAACATAGCATGGACATTGTCTTACTAACCGGGATACTTATAGCGCTCATTTTTTCCTTCTTTTTTTCAGGAATTGAAATCGCTTTCTTCTCGGCTAACAAACTTCAGCTTGAACTTCAGGATAAACATGGAAAATTATCGGGCAGGATATTTTCTAAGTTCATAAAAAAGCCTTCGCTCTTTATTGGCACAACGCTTATCGGCAATACGATTGCATTGGTACTATATGGAATTTTTATGGCCCAACTACTGGAGCCATACCTGTCAACACTTTTGCCTGAATCGTTTACAAGTGAGGCCGCTGTACTTATAATTCAAACACTTTTGGCAACTGTTGTGGTTTTATTTACAGCTGAGTTTCTTCCCAAGAGTTTATTTCTGATCAACCCTAACCTGATGCTTACGGCATTAGCCGTTCCATTCAATATCATGTACTATATTCTGTTCCCTTTAGTATATGCCATTGTTTCACTCTCTAAGGTGGTTATCACCAAAGTCTTCAGATTTGAATATTCTGATGAAAAGCCTGTTTTCGGCCTTACAGATTTAAATAATTATCTGAAAAGCATGCATAAGGTAAAGCATGAGGATGAGGATATTGAACTGGATAAAAAAATATTCCACAATGCGTTAGAATTTAAATCGGTAAAAGTCCGGGAGTGCATGATCCCCCGAACTGAAATTGTTGCAGTCGACCAGCGGGATGGTCTTGAGAAATTGACTCAGGCTTTTGTTGAAAGTGGTCATTCAAAAATTCTGGTCTACAAAGAAACCATTGATGATGTTATTGGCTATTGCCATTCTTCAGAGTTGTTCAAAAAGCCCTCGCGTATTGATGAAATTCTTACCCCCATTATCATTGTTCCGGAAACTATCCTGGCAAATGAACTGATGATACGCTTTATCAACGACCGAAAAAGCCTTGCCCTGGTGGTGGATGAATTCGGAGGTACATCCGGATTGGTAAGCATGGAGGATGTCATTGAAGAGATCTTTGGTGAAATTGAAGATGAACACGATGAAGACGACCTGATTGAGCAGGCCCTTGATAAAAATACCTGGCTTCTTAGCGCCCGGCATGAAATTGATTACCTGAATGACACGTATGGCTGGCAATTGCCAATAGGCGAATATGAAACCCTGGGAGGCCTGATCTTAACCTATATGGAAGACCTTCCAAAAGCTGGTGAAACCATAACCATACCTCCCTACACATTCACCATTCAATCTACCCTTGATAACCGCATCGATACCGTAAAGCTCAGTAACGCCTTGGAATAGCCTGTTCAGGTAGCCGATCAATCAATTCATTTTCAATGACTTACTATTCTGTCTAATAATCCGTTTATTTTTTAAAACCTTATTTTACTAATCCATAAAGGGGGTTAAATTTGCGCTCTTTAAAAATTCTGACTGTATGGCATTTATAGGAACGTTGAGGAACAAAATGGGTACTTGGGTGGTGGTTTTTGTGTTTGTAGCCATCTCTGCCTTTGTTCTGGGAGATTTATTCAGCAGCAACTCATTTATGTTTACCGATGATTCGGTCGGGGAAATTGCCGGCCATACCATTTCACTTAGTGAATATCAACAGGTTGTGCAGGAACGGGAGGCGAATTACATGATTTACTTCAACAGGCAGCCTGGCGACCGGGAAATGCCAACCATTCGTGAACAGGCATGGGAAATGCTTATCCTTCGCCATGCGATCGAGCAGGAATTTGAAGCTCTTGGTGTAACGGTTACTGATGATGAACTCGTGGACATGATTTCAGGAAAAAACATCAGCGAGGGGATCAAATCTTCCTTTGTCAATGAGCAAACCGGTCAATTCGACCGCTCCATGCTGGCCATGTACATTAACCAGATTAAAACATTACCGGTCAATTCACCGGACCGCATTCAGTGGGAGATTTTTCAACGTGATCTGAAGCCTGGCCGTGAGCGTTTAAAATATGAAAACCTGTTATTGAAAAGCGTATACGTAACCAAAGCCGAAGCCGAAAATGAATACCGTCTGCAAAATGATGTAGCCGAAATAAAATATTTGTTCGTTCCCTATTTCAGTGTAAGCGACACCGCCATAAAAGTCTCTGATGCTGATCTGAAAGCGTATTACAATAAGAACAAAGAGCGTTTCAAAAGTGACCACACCCGTGATTTGAAATATGTAGTATATAACGTTATCCCGTCAGCAGATGACAGCTTGTCCCTGAAGCAAGAACTTAACCGCCTTGTCTCTGACTTTAAGGCAACGCAAGATGATTCAGTTTTTGCTTCGATTAATTCCGATAATACCAACGCCTTTGTTCGATATACTGCAGCAAATCTTCCAACCTTTATTAGTCTGGACAACCTCAACGTGGGAGAAGTAGTCGGACCATTTATGGATACTGAAACCTATAAAC
>CAZCRJ010000332.1:0-2293 GCA_964501015.1 uncultured Roseivirgaceae bacterium
CTTCTTTGTTTCTTTTTTTGGACGTACTTCGTAGTATAGGTTCTTGCGGTTAAACGATGACAGAAAAACATCTGCTTCCTCCATTTGAAGATTCTTCTGAATATCGATCTGTACTTTGGGTGTTGCAGTGGCAGTTAGGGCAACAACCGGCAGGTTACCGAGTTGCTGAATCATGGTTTTGATTTTACGGTATTCCGGTCGAAAGTCATGCCCCCACTCTGAAATACAGTGAGCTTCGTCAATGGCCACAAAGGCCACTTTTACCTTTCTGAGGAATTCAATATTTTCTTCTTTAGTAAGCGACTCGGGTGCTACATACAACAATTTCACCTCCCCGTTTACACAATCTTTCTTAAGCCTGGTTATTTCACCATAGGCGTTTAACTGGTCAACCTGGTTTTTCATTAGGGCGATCAGTGGAGAAATAACAATGGCCAGTCCTTCCGACATTAGGGCTGGCAATTGATAGCAAAGTGATTTTCCTGCCCCGGTGGGCATTATTACGAAGGTATTTTTACCGTCTAATATATTTCGGATAATCGTTTCCTGATTGCCCCGGAACTGAGTGTACCCGAACACCTCTTTTAACTTGAGTTTTAATCCGTCTTTCTCTTCTACCAACATCATATCTCTTATTCCAATTGTTAGTGTTAAAACTTTCTATCTTTGTCTATAGCAATGCTAATTCCTGAAAGCGAATTGAATATAGCAAAAAATATCAAAACCATTGCACGGGATGTACTATTAAATGAATCCAGGGCAATCGAAAATCTGGTCAATTACATCGACAACAATTTTGAAGATTGTGTTAACGAAATTTATTCTTCAAAAGGCCGGGTTGTCATTACAGGCATTGGCAAAAGTGCCATTATAGCCAATAAAATTGTGGCCACACTTAATTCAACGGGAACCCCTTCTGTTTTCATGCATGCCGCGGATGCCATTCATGGCGATTTGGGGATCATTCAACGAGAAGATATTGTAATTTGTATCTCTAAAAGCGGTAATACTCCGGAAATAAAGGTGCTCGTGCCACTGTTAAAACGAAGGGGTTCCAAGCTTGTTGCCCTGGTAAGCAATACTAATTCCTATCTTGCCCAGCAGGCTGATTTTATATTAAATGCTACCATTGGCGAAGAGGCCTGTCCCAATAACCTTGCACCCACCACCAGTACAACGGCACACATGGCATTGGGCGATGCATTAGCGGTGAGCCTGCTGGAACTGAGAAATTTTAAACGTGAGGATTTTGCACAATTTCATCCGGGAGGTGCATTAGGCAAGCAATTGTACCTGAAGGTCTCTGATATTTTAATTGGCAACCAGATTCCGCTTGTTACGTTATCGTCACCCTTGCAGGATGTAATTATTGAAATATCATCCAAACGGTTGGGGTGTACTGCAGTAGTTGATGCGAATCAAAAACTTACAGGCATAATTACCGATGGCGATCTTCGGAGAATGCTTCAGAAGGGGTTACACCTTGAAGGCATTACTGCTGCAGATATTATGTCGCCAAATCCGAAAATCATCGAACGTGACGAATTTGCTGTTAAAGCTTTGCACCAGATGCAGGAAAGTAATATAACCCAACTAGTAGTGGTAAGTAATGGACATGTTGAGGGGTTTGTCCACTTGCATGATTTATTAAAAGAAGGTATAGTTTAATTGGAATCTGGAGGATATAGAGTAAAGGAGAAATTCTAATAACCCTCCCACAATCATAATACAAATATTTATCCAAGCAGTCCAAATGAAAAAGAATCTTTATGTGGTGTTAATGGCAGGGGGCGTAGGTGTTCGCTTTTGGCCATATAGCCGGAATGCAAAACCAAAACAATTTCTTGATGTGTTGGGTATTGGCAAGTCTTTATTGCAATCAACGTACGATCGGTTTTTGCCGCTGTGCCTGAAAGAAAATATTTATGTGGTTACCCATGAGGAACACAAAGCTCTTGTTCAGGAACAACTCCCTGATTTGCATGAGAGCCAGATACTGGCTGAGCCCATGCGAAAAAACACCGCGGCATGTATCGCATACGCCAGTCATAAAATCAATCTCAGAAATAAGGAGGCTGTAATCATTGTAAGCCCGACCGATCATTTGATTTTTAAAGAAAATGAATTTATTAGCACATTATCGAAAGCGGTTGGCCAGGCAGAAGATCAGGATAAGTTGATTACGCTGGGGATAACACCTTCTCGACCTGAAACAGGGTATGGATACATTCAGTTTATTCCCGAGAAAACGATTCTGAAGAAAGTAAAAACCTTTACAGAAAAGCCAGAGATA
>CAZCRJ010000332.1:2303-4117 GCA_964501015.1 uncultured Roseivirgaceae bacterium
ACTGGCAAAGAAATTTTTGGAAAGCGGAGACTTTGTATGGAACTCCGGTATTTTCATTTGGGGAGTTCGTGCAATTTTGGAGGCGATGAAGGAGCATCTTCCAGAAATGGCTGAAGAGTTTGAAGAAAATCTTCTCCACTTTAATTCCGATAAGGAAAAGTCATCAATTGCAAAAATTTATACACATACCAAGAGCATTTCTATTGATTATGGCATAATGGAAAAGGCCAACAATGTGTATGTCTGCCAGGCCGATTTCAGCTGGTCTGATTTAGGCTCGTGGAATTCCATCCATGATATTTCTGCGAAGGATAAGGATAACAATACAATAACCGGCCAGGTACTGGCATACGATACCCGTAATTCAATCGTCCGGTCATCAACACCCGGCCGGTTAATAATTGCCCAAGGCTTAAACGGATTCTTAGTGGGCGAATTTGGTGATGTACTGATTGTTTGTGAAAAAGACCGGGAAGATTTATTCCGCCAATTTGTTAACGATGTGCGGGCGATGAAGGGGGGAGGGGAGTATTTGTAAAACATGCAGAATTTTATTTTGGTAAAGTCAGAACAATAAGCCTTAGAACTGGAAGCCTACTCTAAAGAAAGTATTAGGCTATTGTTAAACATAATTAGCCAACATAGTTGATGCATGGAGTATTTTTTCTAGGGTAAATACTTCCTTATAATGCCAATCATGTAATATCTGCCTATTTCTTGATTGACACGTAAAAGTTTTAAGGGCCTAATTTTTTACTTAAAGAGTTACGTCTCGATATTTTACTTTGCTAAAATCATTTTTTGGCAAAATTTCATTTAATGGTACTTACATACTTTAATTTAAACTTCTTTCAGGAACGCTTTTAATGATAAGTAAAGTAATTAATGTAGGAATGATTAATTAGTGCCGAATTTAGCCCATAAGAAATGTTATATATGATGAAGTCCCGTATTTGTTGAAGTACACAATTCGGTATGTCATACTCCTCAACTAGTAATTTTGTATGTTATTAACGACTAACTTTAGTGAATATATATATATATATATATTACATCTAATCAGCATGCCTTTCTCATTAAGTATTCTTAATTATGATTAATTTAAGATTACGTTTTGCAAAACCTCTGGGACAGACAGTTTTCTGTTAATTTTTAAACAAGTAAAAAATATGAGAAAGTTACTTATTATTTATCTACTAGTACCTTTTCTGTTTCAATGTCAAAGTAACATAGAAGAAGAGGTAAGGGATTTGCCAGAAACACTATTGGTTAAAGGTTCAGATTTCAAGGTGTTTTTTCGTGATTTTGAGAAATTTGCTACCTCACTAAACACGACAGAGACAAGTTTACTAGATTCTTATGTAAAATCGGTAGAATTAAAATGGGGGATAGAAAAATCAGCAGAAAGAAGTTCTGATTCATCGTCTTGTGGTTGCCAGCAAGGCTCTAATACATGCAATGCTAGCGGTGCATTTAGTAGTTGTTGCATTTGTTGCAATCAAAGAGCTGCAGTTTGCGGTTCATACTTTGGCATTTCCTCATGTAGGTGTGAAGATGAGGAAGAATCAGGTGATGGAAGACTTGAGTCAAGTTATAGTGATGTTCTAATTTATCCTATTGAACTTGATAAGTTTTTGAATTATGCAAATTCAAACAACATAAATGTGATTAACATAAGAAATTCATTTCTTAATTTGGTTAAAAATTCATAGTTATCAATACTTATAATTGAGGGCATAGTCCCTCTTTTATAAGTTAAAGTAATATTTTGATGGGAAGGAATTTTCGATTATTGATTCTACTATATTTTATTC
>CAZCRJ010000333.1:0-216 GCA_964501015.1 uncultured Roseivirgaceae bacterium
TCAGAAAAATGATCTTATGGACGAATGCGAAGCTATTTCCGGCTACTGCAAGAATCAATGATGTGCATCATCGAAATTGAATGATTTTTGAAGGATAGTGCTTTAGCGTACTTGTAGTAAACACTTCTGTTTGGTCATAATCGCTGTTTCGTGCTTTAGTGTTTAAATAGCTTTGTTAACCCAAAAGCCAGAATAGTCGGTTGACTACATCAACTT
>CAZCRJ010000333.1:226-4064 GCA_964501015.1 uncultured Roseivirgaceae bacterium
GTGTAGTTGCGGCAGAAGGAGAAAAACTGTTCTTTACAATTAGCTTTCCTTCTGGATTTACAGCAAACAATCAATTAAGTAACCATAACCAGTTACTTTTGGTATGCGTGAGAAAATAACACAGCCAACGCGGCTATTAGCACTACACTATATTCCATTCCACCCGTGCCGGCACCTACTACAAACCAACCGTTTTTTGCGTGGACCAGTGTAATGCCCATAATTTGATGGATAATAAAAGCAGGTGAAATATATTTCGTCCATTTATTGATTGCCATCGATAAACCGCCTGCAAGTTCAAACACCGTAATGGCCCATGCGAGGTATAAACCAGCCACAAGGCCATTTGATTCCAGGAACTCACCAAATTGAGGAACTGTCTTATAAATAATCGATCGCTGTATGCCGTGTGTAATGAAAATTATCGAAACAACGATCCGTAACGCATGGAGGGAATAGATGTTCATCCGACAAAAGTTTCCCGAACATCGTTAATTTTTTCCAGACCTTTAATACTTTTCATAACTACCTCCTTTCAACATTGATGATAATAAGGTCATTGATCCAGAATTCCTATAGGCCAAAAATTTCAACCGTCACTTATTGAATTCTTGTTCGAGGAAGGAGAGAAGATATCAGCGAGGAACTGTCCGCGGTGCGGCCAATTGGTAGGTAACTTTTGTGTTTCTGTATTGGTGCACTTCCGAAACCATGTCCATTCCAAACTCAATTAACTTTCTCAATTGATTTTATGTCAACATAAGCCCATAAAGGATCACCTGTGTCGGGATATGAACCTTTATCTATGCCGCTATACTTAATTTTGAGGCCTTCTTTTTTGAATTCAGCAGGCAAGCCATTACATGGTCTATACCCTCCGTTTATTCCTGCTGGCACGGGTTGCTCATTTCCTATATAATAAAAGTGAGGTATAGCGTTTGTCCACTTATAAATTCTTCCTGTTTGATTTGAAATCTCTGTTCCACCGGTTGTGTTACAAGGAGAGTCATTGTGGTCTTCTGTGTCACAACTCAAGCATAAAGTCAGACCTATCAAAAGTAACAGTGTAGCTAATTGAGTGCTTGTCATTTTATAAGAATTAATTCCATATCAACTCAATTTAATTATTTAAAATTCATTGTTCATGAAGCCTGTTGATGAGTGTTCATATTTATCGCTATTTCAAAGCGTAGGTTAAAGCGACTAATCCTGTTGAATAGGTTTTGGTATCAAGAAGGTTAAGTTCGACTCTATTTATTATGTTGTTAAACAATGGTTTACCTCCGCCAAGTAAAATGGGGTGAATGGCTAATGAAAGTTCGTCTACCAGGCCTAAATTTATCAGTGAGGTGGTCAAACCGGCACCACCAAAAAGCCAAATATCTTTTCCTCTTTTTTCCTTAATTTTTAAAACCTCCGATTTTATGTCGCCAGTCAGTAGTGTGGCTCCGTCTTTAACGTTGTTGAGTGTTGTAGAGAAAATATATTCCTTTAATTTCGGAAATCCACCACCACTATTGTCGCCCATAGCTAAAGTCATTTCATACGTTTTCCTGCCTATAAATGCAGTGTCAACTCGTTTAAAGAAGTCGGAGAGGCCATAGTCCTGGTCAGTAAAACACCAATCATACTCCCCACCAGGGCCTTCAATAAATCCATCTAAACTAACGGCAAGTCCTAAAATTATTTTTCGCATTGGAATTGGATTTAAAAGAACAGCAACCGGTGCTATCGTTTCGTGCTGGTTAGTCTAAGTCTAAAACTATTTTCATTCAATGAAAACACTATAAAATGCAACTGCATGGATCACATACAATACAGATCCGGTAAAGTAAGGTTTGCTTCGTTGCCCGTTTGGTCTGTCGAGCATAATCAATGTGATCAGGATGCCTGCAATGAGCAAATATTGTATCCCCTGACTGATGAGCAGCGGCTGATTTAACACCATGCTTCCAATGCGGCCAACGGTTGGGCCCAGGAAAACAATAGCGGTTAAAATCATATACCGCATGTGAAGTTGAACATTCTTCGTATGATAAATGGCTAGGCCATAGAATACAATTAACAATGTGAGGTCAGCCACAGAAAAGAACAGGGCCTTTGGAAAATCAGACTGGGCAACATTGATCATGAGTGGAATAAAACTTACCACAAGGAGCGGAAGCAGGACATAGGAAATTTTCCCAAGGGTTCTGTGTGATTTGAATTTTTTCTTAAGGACTAATAGGGGTTGAGCAATGAGTAAAAGAATCCATAACGATGCAATGAAGGTATGGATATGAAGTGACAATCGAATGCCAACGAAGTTTGGGAAATATTGAAAATAAGGTTTGTAGAAGGCAATGATGGCTAAAGGAATCAACAGCAAAAACCAATATCCAATGGCTTTATATTTTTTCTCCATGTAAATATTTTAAAGTTAAATATTAATGCGGGTAGTTTTCGTAAGCAGCCGTATTCAATTTGCATTGGTTGGAAATGCTTCGTAAATCTTCCTAAGGTATAGCATATGCATTATTTACATTTTTATTTTTTCAAAGTCCAAGTTGTCCCGAAGCAGTTCACTTGTCTCCGTGGGCAATCTTTGTTAGTAGAGTGTCACCCGTTAGACGGTCAAATTGTCTAGGCCCTATTACTGCCAACGCTGGTGCATGTGACCTAGTGCGGTATAGGAGCTAAAGCCAAATGATGAACGAATGGCTTTAGCGACCAGCTGCGTTCTGTCCCACGAACCGAAACTATATTATGAAGCTTAAACCACAACACAACACTGAACCAGCACTATGGCACATGCATTTTGTTATGGGCTGGCCGCATTTCAGTCGTTATACTTTAAGAATTTCTCACCGGTCATTTTTTGGCCAGCGTATTCGATGTTTGCTTTTGTATTTCCATTGGCTAGTAGTTCAAATCTCACCTTAGTCTGTTCTATTTTCTCTTCGAAAGTATTCTCGCCTATATATCTAAGACTTGAAACCAATTGGCCGTTAAGTTTTACAAACAGTAGATCATCCATTTTTTTGAACTCAATAATGTCTTTATCAACCTTATATATTCCCGTAATTCTTTTGAAATCATTAGGGTCAATTGGGAATTCTTTGGCCATTAGAACGTTAAACACAACTTCGTTTTCACCGTCTTTACCTTTGGTAATGCTTAATATTCTATTCACAGCTTGGGGTGAAGATGCCCATGGGTCTTTGTCAATATATTTACCACCCTTGAAGTAAAGTTGCGTTATTAAATCTTGTTGATTTGGAACAGAAACTCTCATGTGAATATGAGCAGGTCGCCAGGATGATTCATCATTTGGGTCAGCTTTGTAAGGTACTGGCAATATGGTTTTGAATTCGTATTTTCCATTTGTCCTTGTATTCTGTGCCCCGCGGAATATATAATCGTCTGAAATGTTATCATAATATTCTTTTTCATCACATTGCCAAATTTCAACCATTGCATTACTCAAAGGTGTTTTTCCATCTTCTTTAAAAATTATTCCTTTTAAATTTAGAGGACTTCCTTTCGAGTTTGTTGGTATTAAGTTAGTTCTCATGGGTGCTCCTGGTCGGTAGAAAGGTCCAAGGATGTCAGTTGTAGTAGGACTGTCACCCACAAAACTTTTGCCATTCCATTGTATTGTCCCGAATGCGCTTATGCTCAAAGCTGTCAGCGATGACTGTTTAATGAAGGTTCTTCTTTTCATGGTTGTTAGCTTAATGGTTTATCAAGTATTCTGTCAAAATGATTTTTATGTCTTAGGTCGACTTTTGCCAAGTTGTTGCAGGTGGATTCAATGTTCGAACGCAACATTTACAAATATAGAAAAGAGCATTAATGT
>CAZCRJ010000334.1:0-4036 GCA_964501015.1 uncultured Roseivirgaceae bacterium
CGATACTGCTGCCAGGCTGAATCTGGAATTCTTTATTAATAATGTCGTACAAGGTGAAGTTATACCATCCTTCTGTAAATTCAATTGGGCCGAACATGTTGAATTCGCCTTTCGTGTCGAGCAGAAGTTTAATTTTTCCATTCCCTCTTCCGCGAATAATATCGCCTGCTTTTAAATCGAAAATAATTTCACAATAGGCATCGGGTGTTACGTCAATATTAAAATCTAGCGTGAGTCCGGTTAGGTTAATTTTTTTGCTGACTTCACTATCCTGGGAAGCGATATAGGTAGAGTCGCGGAAGTTGACAAAATTGATATAATCCTTTTGCTCAATAGTAGTGCTGCCTGAAATTGGAATGTAAATGCGGGTATTCTTACGGGTAGTGGCTGTGGCTGCAATCACCAGATTGTCGAGCGGACCGGAAATTCGCACAGAACCAGAGGCATATGCCTGTCCATAGAATAAGGAATTATCCCGTGAGGTGGTATTCAACACCTGGAAGTCAGTAAACTGACCATCCAATGAAATGCTCATATTGGTAAAACGCTTATGATTGATGGAACCGAAAAGACTTCCCCGGTTTCGGAACGTATCCGTCAGCTCCATGTCTTTAAAATAAATCGCATCGGGTTTCAGGCCGAGGATACCGGTAAACTGGTACATGGTTTTCAGGTAGTTGATTTGCATGGCTCCGTTTTCAATAATTCCCTCACCATTAAGCAAGGGGTCTGTTAACGTACCGGTTACTGAATAATCCCCGGTAAGGGTGCCTTGAAATTCACTGAATAACTCATCCAGAAAAGGTTCGAATATTTTCAGGTTTGCTTTATTGAATTGAGCGGTAATGTTTAGGGGGCTGGTGGCATGAGCCGGAGCGTAATACCCGGTACAATTTACAATGCGGGTCTCCAGCCGGTCAATCAAAAACTCCACGTTAAACCGCTGTGTGGCTGAATTCCATAAATTATTGCCGGTGATAGTTCCGATCAAAAAATCGTTTATTTCCAGATCATTAATCAATACCGTATTCTGTAGACTTCGTGATCCGAATACATTATTGACAACAAGTTCGGCATTAAGCAATCCGTCCAGCTTGCGTGCTATCAGTGGATTGATATTGGCCAGTTTAAAATCCTGGATGGTGAGGGATAATTCACGGGTGGAGTCTTGTGAAAGAAGTCCATTGAGATTAATAAATTGCTCACGTTGAAAAAATCCAACATGTTTAACATTCCATTCTGATCCTTTAACGGCTATGGAATTTTCAGGATTGACGGTCCAATTGTCATCCAACACCCTGATGGTAGAAGGCAGAAGTTTAATGTATGTGCTGTCTTCGAAATTAATCAGGGTGGCTAGGTCAAACCGGTTGGTTGTTCCCTGTTGGGAAATGCTGAGATCAACGTTCATTTTGCTCCTATCCCAAATAACTTCTGTTATTAGATTTTGTGTTTTTATGGCGTTGAGCTCCTGCGTTTTCGAAAAGAGATATACCATGGCCAGGGCCGAGGTGCTGTCATAAGTTTTGGAAGCATTAACCTCCAGTTCTGATTGGAAGAAATAAGCAGTGCCAAATCGAACCGAATCTATTGCTGCATACACCTGCAGGTTGGTTGACGCACCGCTGGTATATTTCCCTTCAATCCGTGTATCACGACTAACCGATACATCAAGATCGAATACATCGGAAATAGGTGTAAAGTCTTTTATGGTTGCATTAAAATCGGCAAAGTACCGCTCGGGTATCCTTGATTTTTTATTATAATAGTCACGTATGGCAACGGAATCGTTAACGATATTTAATCGGAACTCGTTGATCAGCATGGGAACATCACGAAACAGGTTTGTAAAATAAAAATCACCTTCTGCCTGTACATCAAATAATGATGTCTCCAGTTTTAGAAGGCGATGATGTTCTTTCTTTTCGGCAGTTAGCAGCACACTGGATAAATGGACGGAGTCATCTTCATACACTAAAAAGAGTTGGTTTAACTGAGCGCTTCCCAGTAAGCTGTCAAGAACCAGTCCCTGAATGTCAACATCGAGTTTTGTTTGCAGGTAAATCTTTTCGGTGGTGAGCTTGAGGTTATTAAGGTATGCATGATGAAGCGAACCAGAGATGCTGATTTTGTTCTCCAAATTGCGTAAATCGACAGATCCTTCTGCTTCAAATTCAAGGTTGGGGTCATCAATGCTAATTTTTCCGCTAAAGAATTGGGAAGCAAACCTGGCATTCGTGCTGATGTTGGTGTAATTATACCCACGTAAGCCAATGGAATGTATTGTGCCATTCAGGGTAAAATCAGCAGCAGCAACTGTTAATCCCTTTCCGTTAATTTTTCCGCTTACGGTGACTTTTTGAAAATTGGTTGTATCGTTGAGGTAGAGGCCAAGATCAAAATTGGTAAGGTTCAACTGACCATTGTATTCTGAAAGGTCTACCGATTTCTCATTTATCTTAAGGTTAATATCAGAAGAGATCCTGCCAATGGAACTGGAAAAGTCCCCGGCAGCAACAAAGTCTGTTGGGTACCCAAGAAACTGTCCCTTGAAATTAAGTGTGCCTAAGGGTTCTAACCTGGCCATAATGTTGTCATCAAACAAAAAAGCCAGGTCGCTGAAATCGATTTGCGAACGATTAAGTGAAAGCAGTATGAATGTTTCATTGATATCGGGTAAACCATCCATTTCTAGTGCGCCTTGTAATTGGGTGCCACCGGTTTTGATATCCATTTTTTGAAACCGGAACCTGTTGATTCGTCCGTCAAATTCTCCACTTAGTTCCACAGGATTAATGAGACCTTCGGGTAAGGGTACAAACAAAGAAAGATCTTTTGGGTGTAGAATGGAGTTGTTGAAACGGGCGTGAACGGTAACGCTGTCAATAAACGTACTGAATGCCGCCTGGCTGGAGTAGCGAAAGATTAGGGTATCGGATAAACGGGTTTCACCCGCCTGAAGATCCAGTCCGGAGAATTCCATTCCCTGCTGTGAGATACGAAAGAAGGTGGAGAGTTGATGTATGGGAAAGTTCAGCTTATCTTCTGTTGCGGAAAGACTACGCATGTTAAATTCAATAGTATCATTCAACACCATAAAATTCTGCAATTCAGCTTCTGGTATGGTAAAGGCAAAATGGTTCGGATCAAACTGGTGGTGTAGTGTGTCCGCATCGTTGCTTAGGGCGAAATGACAATTCTTCAAAATAGCTTCGCCAATGGTGATAAGCGTGGTGCCGGTTCCTCCCTCTGCTTTTGACATTGCATTGATCCGTGCAATGAAAATATTAATGTTAAGGTCACGTGCAGAATCACCGTCAGTAATGGTTTTGAAATATACGGTTGCACCTTCCAATGTGGTGGCATCCAGGTTGATTCCCTTTTCCTGGAATAATCCGGAGAACCTGAAGTTTACCATCAGGCGATCAACGCCAATCATCGTATTCTGTTCGGGATCTTCCACGCGTAATCCGGTAATGATCAGCCTGTCGAACCAATAGAACTGAACTTGATCCAAGGTAGTGGTAAAGCCAGAAACAGATGAAAAGGAACGCAAGATGCGTTTACTCAACGAACTTTGTACGGAGGGAATCTGCAGGATAAAAAAAGAAGAGATCACTAAAAAAACTATCGAATACAGGCCGTAAAGGACAATTCTTTTTAACCATAACAATACACGATTTTTAATAACTTGCAGGTTCATGCTTCAACCTATGGGGCCCGTCATACTTGCAATAGAGTCATCCTGCGATGAAACGTCTGCATCTGTCATTCGAAATGGCAAGGTACTTAATAATATTATCGCCTCACAGACGGTCCATCAAAAATATGGTGGCGTGGTGCCCGAGTTGGCATCACGGGCACATCAGCAGAATATTGTGATGGTTGTCGATGAAGCTATGAAAACATCTGGTACTGATGTTCAAGATCTGGATGCTATAGCTTTTACCCGTGGGCCCGGTTTAATGGGTTCTTTACTGGTGGGTGTTTCGTTTGCAAAAGGAATGGCACTGGGATTGGATAAACCATTGATCGA
>CAZCRJ010000335.1:0-1356 GCA_964501015.1 uncultured Roseivirgaceae bacterium
AGTATATTCTCTTTCAGTGCAGCAATATCTACCACATGGCCACGACTAAGGTTAATAAAGATTACTCCTTTTTTCATCCACCCGAATTCACGCGTACTGATCAGGTTCTTATTCGTTTCTCTTCCGTCAACATGGAGAGAGACCACATCGGCATGCTCCAACACCTCTCGCATGGATTTGCATTTGGTGGCATTACCAAGGGAAAGTTTTTCTTCTGTATCGTAATAGTATACTTTCATGCCCATGGATTCGGCTAATACAGATAGTTGGGTGCCAATATTTCCATAGCCGATCAGGCCAAGTTTTTTACCGCGAATTTCAAAACTGCCTGCTGCGGATTTATCCCAGATGCCCTGGTGCATTTTATTGGACTTCTCCACAATGTTTCTCATTAGGATAATCATTTCAGCAACGGCCAATTCCACAACCGACCGGGTATTGCTAAAGGGAGCATTAAATACAGCAACACCTTTTTGAGTAGCAGCTTTTAAATCGATCTGGTTGGTGCCGATACAAAATGCCCCGATAGACATAAGCTTATTGGCATGTTCAAGTACTTTGGCAGTAACCTGGGTTTTTGATCGAATGCCCAACACCGAAACGTTTTTGATTTTCTTGCACAGTTCTTCTTCTGAAAGCGCTGATGAATGAGTCTCCACTGTAAATCCTTCTGCGCGCATTACATCAACGGCAATAGGGTGGACATTTTCCAGTAATAATACATGAATCCTGTTCTTAGGATAGGATACTACAGTATTCAATTTATTCAAGTATAGAAACTCATCCAGGCTTGGCGTAATATGATCCGCTTTTTCCATAATATTTTCGCGTTCCACATTTTCAGTGAACGCAAAAAATTTATTGGCCAGTCCGGCATGTTTGATTTCATAATCGGTATAACCGTCACCAATTACATAGACATCGCCCGGAAGGTTGAGTCGTTTTAATTGCTCCACTTTTCCGTTGTTTGCAGACAATGGATTATCCCGGTCGAATCCAATGACATTGCCATGATCATCAAAATGAAACCGGTTGGCTAAAATGTTTTCAGGCTTAATTCCAAAAGTGGTCACTACCGGATCGATGAATACATGAAAACCGTTTGAGATTACATAGATATTATCAGCGTAGGTGGTGAAGAAATCCCTGTTCCGTTTAAACGATTCTGAAACCTCTTCCTTAAGTTTTACGGCCAGTTCCTGAAGATGAGATTTGTTGGGCGCCAGTAAGGCCACTCTTTTTTCAAGGCTCTCCCGAAAGGAGATGGATCCATTCATGCCCTGATTCGTGATGTCGCGAATCTCTTTTTTTCGCTTTTCCTCTCTGCGATTTCCCAATGTCAAACATATCAATTTC
>CAZCRJ010000335.1:1366-4024 GCA_964501015.1 uncultured Roseivirgaceae bacterium
CCTGGTTTGTGATATCCCGGATTTCTTTTTTTCGTTTTTCGCCTTCGGGATGGTTTTTCAGACTAATCTCCGCCAGTAGGTCAAAGGCCTCAATCTTGGTAAAGGTGCTATCGAAATCGATTACGAAATACTTATTTAGTTTCATTTGGGTTCAATACAATCCCAAATGTAAAAGATTTCGGTGTACACCGACACGGTAATAAGAACTAATGATTCGATTATTCCTAATGCTTATGAAATGACCTAACGTACATATTGATTGATAAAATCCTGTGTGTAGTGTTTAATCATTTCTCGCACATCACTGAACTGGCTCATAATTTCCGCTTCCGTACCCTTAGCTTTTGCAGGATCAGGAAAGTTATGGTGAAACGCTTTAACTGTAGCCGGGAAGTAGGGGCAATTTTCCTTCGCATTATCACAGACCGTTATAACGTAATCGAAGGATTCGTTTGTGTATTCGTTTACGTTATTCGAAGTGTGGTGGGAGATGTCAATGCCGTCTTCTTTCATCGTTGCAATAGCGCGCGGATTGACTCCATGTGTTTCAATGCCTGCACTGCGAATATCTACGGTTTCACCTCCAAAATGCTGAAGGTATCCGTGTGCGATTTGGCTCCTACAGGAGTTACCGGTGCAGAGTACGAGAATTCTTTTCATGTGGTAAGGTTATTTAGTTCGGGTTAATGATGATTTAATCAACAGCATGTTGAGTCAGGTCCGCAACACGCAGCTTTCTGTTCTGCTTTCACCTGATCAGTAAGCACAGGTTTTTCACCATAGACAGTAATGCTGTAAATGCCTGAATTTCCGGTAGTGTATTCATCCAATGCTTCATCCGTTAGATAGGCGCGAAGTACATCATCCGGAATGGTGATCTTTTTCTCTTTCTGAACAACAACATTGGTGAAACCCGCGTGCTGAATGCAGCTCAGGTATTCTTCTTTCTGAATAGCACCGGCAACACATCCGGCATACATTTCTGCACTTTTTTGCAACGCTGCTGGTAATGCTCCCTTTAAGACGATATCTGATACACTGAAATGCCCTCCGGGTTTAAGTATTCTAAAGGTTTCAGCAAATGCCTTTGCTTTATTCGGAACCAGGTTCAGGACACAATTGCTCACGACTACATCGGCAACATTGGCTGTAACCGGAATTTTTTCAATATCTCCGTAACGGAATTCAACATTATTGAAGCCCAGTTTATCAGCATTTAAACGGGCCTTTTCTATCATCTTATCCGTAAAATCAATGCCGATAACTCTTCCCTTTTCACCCGTGATGGCTCGTGCAACAAACGCATCATTACCCGCACCTGATCCCAGGTCAATTACTGTGTCGCCTTCTTTGATTACGGCAAATTCAGTAGGAAGTCCACACCCTAAACCCAGATCGGCATCGGCTGCATACCCTTTTAAACTGGAGTAGTCTTCAGACATTATGGTGTAGTCAATGGTGGAACAACATGAGGTGGCGCCACAGCAACTGGTTTCATTCTCCGTTTTACTTTGCTCAGCAATCTGCCCGTATTTTTCTTTTACAATTTGTTTGAGATCTTCAGACGTATTCATAGTGTAGATTGTTAGTCGTTGATTATCGTATTATTGCGATTATTTAGTATAAATTTTTTTAACAGCAGTCTGGACTAGTATAACTTTCAAATAACTGGTCCAGTACTTTCCGTGCCTTGTTCCATACCTTTTCGTCTATACAATAGCACACGCTGGTTCCGCTGATGCTTCCTTTAATGATGCCGGCTTCTTTCAATTCTTTAAGGTGTTGCGATACGGTAGACTGGGAGAGGGGGAGTTCGTCAACGATGTCTCCACAGATGCAACTTTTTGCCTCAATAAGATGCTTTACAATGGCAATACGGGCAGGATGGGCCAGTGCTTTGGCCAATTCGGCAATTTCGATATCGGCTTTAGTAAAGCCTGCTGTTTTGGTTACTCCCATTGGCTACTTAATCGTAATTATACGATTAAGGTTTCGTTATTTCGGATTTATTTTTTTTGAGCCTATCGCATCATTAATATTTTTGAAGCCTGGTCAATAGTATGGGTATATTTTTCCAATGCGCTGGCGGCAATTTCAATTTGTTCCTGTGCTTCTGTCCAGTTTCGTTGTTCAATTGCTTCCCGTATTCCCGGAAGGGTTTTCACGCCATAGCCCGTATAAAACCCGGGTGCGTAAATAGTATGTTTATACCACCCTCTTCTTGGCAATCCGGCTTCGGAAAGTAAATGTTGCTCTGCCTGGTATAACAGCTTATTTAACCGTTCGATGTTGGTATTGGGTTTGGGATTGGATGCTTGCAGTTCTTCGAACTGGTTGGTTGCTTTTTCAAGGATTGTCAAAGCATTTTGGAGACTACTGAAATTAAGAAAGGGGACTGCCTCTTTTTGGGTAGGCGCGAAATAGGGCTTGGTTGGATCTGCGGCATGAACATACCGGTTTTCCCTAATCATTTGATTTTCGACTTCGGTAGCTTCTCTGGTGGTATCCAGCAAGTCCATTACTTCTTTAGCATATGTTGTTACCGTCCGGTGAAACGATTTAAAATCGAAGGGCAATACATCGGCATTGGCAAGTCGCATGGCAGCACGTCCTGCTGTCTGCGCTAATGCAATACCATATTCAAACTTAGGGTCTTTA
>CAZCRJ010000336.1:0-4014 GCA_964501015.1 uncultured Roseivirgaceae bacterium
AGCAACCGAATATGATTACACCAGCACCCTGGGAATCAAAGTTACAGAAGGCCGTGATTTTTCACCTGATTTTAAAAGTGATTCAACGGCAGTGCTTATAAACCAGGCAGCCGTTGATGTTATGGGATTGACGGAACCTATTGGCTCAACACTAAAAATGTGGGGCGCTGAATGGACAATAGTAGGAGTAGTGGAGAATGTGATTATGGGGTCGCCTTATAAGCCCGTTGACCCCATGGTCGTGGTGTTTGAGCCGTTATGGACAAGCACGGTGACCATCCGACTTGAAAAAACTCCCGACCTGCCGAAATCCATCAGCCAGGTAGAAGAAGTATTCAAAAAATTAAACCCTTCATATCCTTTTGCTTACCGCTTTGCCGATGTGGAATTTGAAAAAAAATTCTCTACCATTAGCATGTCCGGAAATCTCGCTAAGATATTTGCCACGTTGGCCATCATCATTACCGGACTTGGTTTATTTGGACTTGCTGCGTACACAGCCGAACAGCGTTCCAAAGAAGTGAGCATCCGGAAAATAATGGGCGCTACAGTTACAGGCCTGGTGCTAATGATCTCAAAAGATTTTTCAAAGTTGGTCGTTGTTGCCTTCCTGATAGCATCACCCATTGCCTGGTACTTTTTAGCTGGATTCCTGGAGCGTTATCCGTACCGTATCACTATCGAGTGGTGGATATTTCTGGCCGCAGGACTTGCCGCACTGGTGCTTGCCCTTGTTATTGTAAGCACCCAGGCCCTGAAAGCTGCTACCAGTAACCCGGCAGACCGTTTACGAAACGAATAATTCACAATACTTTTACATACTATGCTCCGCAATTATCTTCTTACCGCATTCCGAATTATCGCACGCCAAAAGGTTTACTCAGCCATTAACATTTTCGGATTAACCCTGGGCATCACCAGTGCACTCCTGCTTTTGCTCTACATTGTTGATGAACTGGGATATGATCGCATGCATAACGATGGTGATCGTATTTACAGAAGTTCGTTATTCGCAAAATTACAGGGTCAGGAAATCATATCGGCCTATACCGGTCTGCCCATGGCCGAAGCATTGCGAAAAGATGTGCCTGCAGTTGAATCAACGGTGCGCGTTGCCAAATGGAGCACGCTGCCGGTGCGGTATGAAGATAAAGCCTTTACAGAAAACCGTTTCCTGCTCACCGACTCCAATTTTTTTGATTTCTTCGATTACGAATTGCTGGTGGGGAATCCGAAACAAGTTTTGAATGGTCCGAATAAGGTTGTTATAACTGAATCCGTTGCACGAAAATATTTTGATTACCAGGGTGCGGGGGATCGTTCGCCTATTGGCAAATTATTTTTTCTCGGAAGTGCAGGAGAAATAAAAGCCGAAGTAACGGGTATTGCGGCTGATGTACCCTATAACACACACCTGAAATTTGATTTTCTGCTTTCACTTGCCTCATCACCAATGATGAATTACCCGATGTGGCTAAACAGCAGTGCCATCACCTATTTCAAAATTCTTCCCAACACGTCAATCGACCAGGTGAATGATAAGTATGATTACTTCATCAATACCTATGTGGCACAGGAGATACAACAATTTTTGAAAATGGATATGGAGCAGTTGAAATCCAGCGGAAGCGGAATTGAATTCAGAACACAAGCCCTTACCGATATTCACCTGCGTTCGAGTTTTTCAGATGAACTGGAGCCGGGTGGAAACATCCGATACTTATATCTTTTTGGGTTAATTGCGGCTTTCCTGATTGTGCTGGCCTGTATCAATTTTATGAATTTAAGTACTGCGCGTGCGGCAAACAGGGCCAAAGAAGTAGGTATACGCAAAACCATTGGCGCCTTGCGCAACCGGCTAATCGGTCAGTTCATGCTGGAGTCATTTTTGTATACATTCTTGTCGGTAATTTTTGCACTGATGTTGGTATCGGTGTCGCTGAACTTCTTCAATATCATTACCGCAAAGAACATTGCCTTCACCTCCTTACTTACACCCACATTTATTGGAGGCTTGCTGGTGTTTACATTGTTTGTTGGAGTTGTAGCCGGCAGCTACCCGGCCTTCTACCTAACCTCCTTTAAACCGGCCGAAGTGTTGAAAGGGAAAGTACGCTCGGGTATGAAAGGATCCGGCATTCGCAATGCCTTAGTAGTGTTCCAGTTTTTTATTTCTATCGGGTTGATTATTGCCACGTTGATGGTCTTTCAACAATTGAAATTTGTACAACAGCAAAACCTTGGGTTCGACAAAGAGAATGTGATGACCATGCTACACACGTTGAACCTTGGCAAAGATGGAACAGCATTTAAGAATGAATTGCTGCAATACCCAGAAGTAATTAGTGCCACTTTTGTTAACCGCATGCCTCCGGATATCGACTGGTCATCTACTTTCCGCATTCTGGATACAGACCAGGAACATCTTTTAGCCGTTTATCAAACCGACTTTGATGCCCTTAAAACTATGGGTTACGAAGTAGTGGCCGGCCGTTTTTTCTCCCGTGATTTCCCGGCTGATTCCGGTAAAGTGCTGGTGAATGAAACAGCATTCAGGCAGTTTGGATGGGATACGCACGAAGGAAAAAAAATCTTCTCTCGTTTTAGTACAATAGAGGGTATTGAACTGGAAGTGATAGGTGTGCTGAAAGACTTTAATTTCCAGGCCCTGAAAAACAACATACGGCCTATGATCATTTTATTGGGCAGTGAACCCAACTTTGAGATGGGTATCCGGTTTGCCAATTCCAATGCACAGGCGAATATTGATAAGGTAGAACAACTCTGGAAAAAATATTCGCCCGATGCTCCGTTTGAATACAGTTTCCTGGATCAGAATTTTGAAGCCAAGTACAGGGCTGAGCAGCGCATGGGCCAGGTGTTCATTCTGTTTACCGGACTGGCTATCATTATTGCATGCCTCGGGTTACTCGGGCTGGCTACCTATGCTGCTCACCAACGCGCTAAAGAAATCAGCATACGCAAAGTAATGGGCGCCTCTGTAGGCCAGGTAGTATTCTTGTTAAGTAAAGATTTCGCCAAACTTATCATCATAGCCTTTGTGCTGGCCATTCCCTTAACGTGGTATATGCTTGAACACTATTGGCTTGAGGGTTTTGCTTACCGGATAGATTTCAGTCCGTGGGTATTTGTTTTTGCCGGAGTACTTGCCCTGGTGGTGGCGCTGGTTACGATCAGTTTCCAGGCGATACGTGCCGCCATGAGCAACCCGGTGGATGCGTTGAAAAATGAATAATAGAGGTTAGTAATAATTCGTTGTGTGTTATGGAGCTAGACAAAATAATTCAACCTTAAAAAGTGAGTTAAAATGATTAAATTGAGGAGTGAAAAAACGTGAGAAAATACACTTAGATTTTGAGATTGACTCACTGACAAATTCCATTGTAAATACCTTTACAGGGGACAGTTTTGAGACAGACATAGCTCGTCTAACAAAAGCTGACCTCGGAACAGTAACCAAAAAAAAAGGATGGTTATTTAATTGGACCCAAGAATTAAGACAAAACGACCGAGACGTTTACAAGCTTACAATTGTAAAAAACCCGTCAATAATTCAAGGACTGGTCAGTTTTACCATTAGGACAGATAACGTATTCCTACACTTAGTTGAAAGTGCTCCATTCAATATTGGACAAAATAAAATATATGAAGGAGTTCCGGGTAATTTAGTTGCATTTGCATGTAAGGTTTCATTCCATAACGGACTTCAAGGATTTGTTTCATTTTTTTCAAAGACCAAACTGATTGAACATTACGAAAAGTCATTAGGTGCTTACCATTTTGGGGGACATCTTATGGTTATTTCGACTGATCCAGCACAAGTTTTAGTTGATAAATATTTTAAAAAATAATGCTATGGGATTAATAAGAGAACCTGAAGGAGTTGACTTTGTGATTAAGAGTAGGCCCTTGACTAAAAAAGAAGAAGAACTTTTGAGCAAATTTATTCGAGAGCAGAAAGCTAAACGATTAAAGAAGCTTTCAGCAAAAAAA
>CAZCRJ010000337.1:0-4012 GCA_964501015.1 uncultured Roseivirgaceae bacterium
GAGAATTCTCCTTCCCCGCAGCACGCATTTAATTCATGCAGATTGGAAACCACTCCTGTGGAAAGGTCAAAGTCTGCGATTGCCATGGCTGATGGTCCATTGCCACTATAGCCAAAAAATAATTTGTCTCCTTTTGGTGATAGACGATAACTGCCGGAATTCCCTATGCTTACCGGTGATGAAATGACAGGATTTGATGCCACACCATTTTCATCTATTCGAAATGCAAGAATACGATCGGTACCAATTCCAAAAGTAGTGTTTGTATTGGTTTCCCCAACCAGCCAATAACCATCTTCACAACTACCCGATACTGTAAATGAGCCGTGAAGGTTAGAATATACAGTAATGTTTTTCTCGATTACTTTACCCACCCCAGCATTGGCCGAAATATCTACCAAAGAATACAACACTTTTGAAAAATGAATATCTGGTTCTCCTTGATGTTGAAAAATATAAAATTCAGTTTGACTATTTGGTTTGGGTAAAATTACCAACGGACCCCAAGCGGAACCAAGTAAGCCTGTTCCGTTTTCCATAACTTGATGCGATGAATTCCATACCGTATTATGGTTTGCATAGAACAAGAGGTTCCCATCAGGATCTGCAATGGTGGCGTATTGATTAGAAGTAAAAATATTGCCGGGGGCATTAACAAGCACTTCAGGAGGAGACTTGGTGAAGTCAAGGCCCATACCGTTTCCTAAATACCAAACAGAAGCTTGTTTTTGCGCATTGGATTCATTTATCCAGAAAAAGATAAGGAGCCAACATAGTAAAATGTTTCGCTCAATCATCCTGTAATTTAGTTCAACTCAGCAATGATGGTCTTTCCACCAGTAGTTTTATCCCCAAGGGCAACATTAATTTTTGCATCCAACGGAAGGAAAATATCAACCCGTGACCCGAATTTTATAAACCCAAACTCCTGTCCTTGCTGGAGTGTTTGTCCCTCTGTAACATAACACTTAATGCGCCTGGCTAGCGCTCCGGCAATCTGGCGGAAAAGAATTTCTACACCATTATCCATGCGCGCCACAACGGTGGTACGTTCATTTTCGGTACTCGACTTGGGATGCCAGGCTACCAGGTATTTCCCTTCATGGTACCGGTAATAGCTGATTTTTCCACCTACCGGCATTCGGTTAACGTGCACGTTTATGGGTGACATGAAGATGGAAATCTGCTTTCGTTTACCGTTGAGGTATTCCGGTTCATCCGCCTCTTCAATGACAACAACTTTTCCATCTGCTGGCGCTAAAACATATGACGGATTTTGGATAACCGTGAATATCGGATTGCGAAAAAACTGAAGCACAATAAGATAAAGTACCAGGCATATACTAATAACAACATTCCGAACCAGGGTGGACTCAGGCAAATAATAATCGAAGGCCCAGATAATGGCTACAAAAATTACCAGTAATACAAAAAGCAGTGTGCGTCCCTCTTTGTGGATGGTCATCAGGAAATATTTTTTTTGGTTAGAAATTCGGTATGATGCTTGTATACCGATGTTCAGACAAATGTACGGCAGATATTTCTATAATTCTAAAACCGAATCACCTATGAAGCACAACAGTAATCCTATGTGGATTGCTGTTGTTCGTTGAATCAATAAGGGATGAATTAATATCCTCCGCGGAACTTGTACGTTTTGGCAACCTTGTCAATGGCAACCATATACGCTGCAATACGCATGGATACTTTATAGTCGTTTGCTGTTTTGTATACCGCGTTGAATGCATCTTTCATGATCCGGTCAGATCTACGGTTAACGCGTTCAGCTTCCCACTTGTACCCCAGTCGGTTTTGCACCCATTCAAAGTACGATACGGTAACACCACCGGCATTCGCCAATATGTCAGGTACAACGATAATTCCTTTTTCGTTAAGAGCTTTGTCAGCCCTTGATGACGTAGGGCCATTGGCACCTTCCACAATTAATTTAGCCTTGATGTTGGGCGCATTTCCGGCCTTGATAACATCTTCCGTGGCGGCCGGCACAAGAACATCTACCGGCAAGGTTAACAAGTCATCACCATTCATTTTTTCAGCGCCTGGAAATCCATCAAGTGATCCTTTGTTTTGTGCACCATAAACAACAGCTGCTTCTATGTCTATGCCTTTTTCATTGAAATAGGCGCCAGAGATATCACTAATAGCCTGAACGATCAGTCCGCGTTCTGATAATAACCGTGCTGCCCATGAGCCTACATTACCAAATCCCTGTACGGCACAGGTTGCCTTGTACGGATTGATTTTCATTTTCTCCATGGCGGCCATTGCCGAAACCATAACTCCGCGTCCAGTAGCTTCCGTACGCCCCAATGATCCGCCAAGGACTAAGGGCTTGCCGGTTACAACAGCATTCACCGTCATTCCCTGTGTTTTGGAATACTCGTCCATTAACCAGGCCATTTCACGTGGGCCCGTGCCCATATCCGGTGCCGGGATGTCTCTGTCCGGACCGAAGATATCAATCATGGTGCTAGTATAGGCGCGGGTAAGGCGTTCAATTTCCCCTGCTGACATCTGGCGTGGGTTGCAGGTAATGCCTCCTTTTGCACCGCCATAGGGAATATCAACAACGGCACATTTCCAGGTCATCCAGGCGGCCAGGGCTTTTACTTCATCAAGGTTTACGTTGGGGTCGTACCGGATCCCACCTTTTGATGGACCGAGAATATTGGAGTGGATAACCCGATACCCTTCAAATACGCGAATGCTGCCGTCATCCATCGTTACAGGCAGTGAAACAATTACCTGGCGGGCAGGGGATTTAAGTACGTTATAGACTTCATCTTCAAGACCCAATAATTGCGAGGCTTCATGAAACCTCGACATCATTGCTTCAAATGGATTTTCTTTGTCTTTCAGGGGAGCGGGTTCAATGTATGCCATAGTGTATAAGTGTATATTTTTTTACGGATTTAAGCGTCAGAAGCGGTTTAGTTTAGGGTTAAAAACACCTCCGAAAACGGTTGCAAAGATATAGTAAAATCTTCGCTATGATGATCACGAATCATAAAAACCTCTATGATAAAAGTCAGAATACTTCCAGGTAAGCAACAATAAGCGGGACAGAAATAAACAACCCGTCAAAACGATCGAGGAATCCTCCATGCCCCGGCAGACTTTTTCCCGAATCTTTAATTTCAATACTTCTTTTCAAGAGGGACTCCACCAGGTCGCCAAATGTTCCTCCGATAATAATCAGTATGCTCACAATAATCCAATCGAGAAGACTCAGGCTATGAAAGTACAGGCTTATGCCAAAGGTCATGGCGAGCGCCAATGCAGCGCCTCCCCAAAACCCTTCCCAGGATTTTTTGGGTGAAATCCGTTCAAACAATTTACGTTTGCCAAAGAGTGTACCGGCAAAGTAGGCTCCGGTGTCGCTGGCCCAAAGGATTAAAAATGCGCCAATGATTATTTCATAGTTATAATATCCATCATCAAACGCTGCGTGGTTAAGTAAGGCAAAGGGAATGGCGATATAAAAAATACCCAGAAACGTAAAGGCTATATTGGTAAAGGGTTTGTGTTCTGATTTTTTAAACAGTTTAATCATATACACTAAGGATATCAGCGGGAAAATCAGGAAGTAATACCGGTCAGAAATCAAATCTGCCTCAATAAAAAAGGAAAGTGTAAAGATGGTTATGCCACACAATGTGCCCAGTGTTTTCAGGGGTATGAGACCGTCCAGTCCGGCCAGCTTATAAAACTCCAGCAGGGAGCACAGGCAAATAAAAAAGAAAACAACAAAGTAGGTCCATTCGCTAAAAGCTGTTCCGGCAAGTATAACGGCAGCGCCAATCATTGCAGTAATCAGGCGTTGGGTGATGTTATTGTATCTAGCTAAAATCTGTATCACGTAGGCGGGTTTGAGATTTGTTTTCGTAAAGCTTTCGGAAATAATATACAAGTGCAAGGGTGGCAAAGGTGGCAATGATTACCCACGACCATGGCGCTGCCTCATTACTTTCCATATCCAATCCAATGGTGC
>CAZCRJ010000338.1:0-4001 GCA_964501015.1 uncultured Roseivirgaceae bacterium
AGATTAGTCGGAAAAAACATCTTCTTTTTAACAATAATGATGTTTCTTTTTTCAGCCTGTACCAAGAAGGTTACATTTTTAAATTCTTCAATTGTGCCGGCTGCAGAGGGCACAGTTACATATAAACAGGATAATAATAAAAATTATATTATTGATTTATCAGTCGATCGATTGGCAGATCCCAGCAGACTCACACCCCCTAAAGCCGTATATGTGGTATGGATGGAAACAAGCCAAAGCGGAGTGCAGAACATTGGTCAGTTAGTTACATCAACAAAAGGTCTTTCAGGAAGGCTAACCAGTTCGTTAAAGACTGTGACCCCACATAAGCCTACCGGTTTTTTCATTACGGCTGAAGATGATGCCACCGGAAATTATCCCGGTATGACAGTGGTGCTTAAAACACCTTCAATTCAATAGACAGTTTTAGATTTAAATTAGTGGCTAGTGAAAAAGTTAAAGGGAAAGGTCGCGCTCATTACTGGTGGAGCAGGCAGTATTGGCAAAACAACAGCTCAGCTATTTTTGGGTGAAGGTGCCAAGGTACTTTTGGTAGATATAAATGAAGATAGTCTTAAAGAAGCTGTTGAAGAATTAGGTGGAACGGATGTACATTATTGTGTAGCTGATGTATCAAAGTCAGCCGATGTTCAACGCTATGTTACCAAAGCCGTAGAAGTCTTCGGGAAGATCGATATCTTTTTCAATAACGCAGGAATCGAAGGTATCGTAAAACCACTTGTGGATTACCCGGAGGAAATGTTCGACAAGGTAATTGCTGTTAATGTAAGGGGTGTTTGGCTTGGTAATAAATACGTATTACCTCAAATGAATGATGGTGGTAGTATCATCATCACATCCTCCGTTGCCGGCGTGCTTGGAAGTCCGAATGTGAGCGCCTACATCACTAGCAAACATGCCTGTGTGGGCATTATGCGGGCAACAGCTGTAGAAGCTGCACCAAGAAAAATAAGAGTAAACAGTGTTCATCCTTCCCCTGTCGATAACCGCATGATGCGTTCACTGGAAGAAGGTTTTTTACCAGGCCAGGGAACCGCTGTTAAGGAACAATTGGAATTAACTATACCACTTGGCCGCTATGCAGAGCCGATCGAAATTGGAAAATTGGTGTTATTTCTGGCTAGCGATGACAGTGAATTTATTACCGGTACCACCCAGGTAATTGATGGTGGAATTAATGTTCAATGAGATTTAAACGAATAAGATGAAAAGCATAATTAGAACTTGTTTCATCCTTACCATCATTTATGGGTTTGATTTAAGCCAGATGGCTAACGCACAATCCTATTCCATTAGCGATTCAAAAGCTAATAGTATGAAATTGTCCGGAACTTCTTCCATGCATGATTGGGATATGAACGCGCATGAATTTACCGGAGAAGCTCAGTTTTATTTTGCGGAGGGCGATACTCAACAGCTTACTGCTGTTACGTCATTGAGTTTTTGTTTACCGGCAATAAATCTATCGAGTGATAAGAAGGGACTTGATAAGAATGCCTATGAAGCATTAAAAAATGATAAGTATAAAGAGATCCTATACAATCTTAAATCGGCTACGGTTTCGCCTGAAAAAGATGGAAAATTTCTGGTTAGCGCATTGGGTAATCTTACTATAGCCGGTGTTACCCGCGAAGTAAAAATGGATGTTAATTGCATGGTAAATGGAGATGCTACCATACGTTGTACGGGTTCCGATAAAGTGAAGATGAGCGATTATAACATTAAACCTCCTTCTTTTATGTTTGGAGCAATGAAAACCGGAAATGTAGTTACGCTTGATTTTACAGTTGTTTATAATAATCAGAATAGCCTGCACCTTAACCATTAGAAATCAGCGAGTAATTAATCACTTTAAGCCCATTTGGTGAAGTGTAATTAATTGTATCAAAAGTATGTCACAAATTTCAATTATATCATCGAGTATACGGGAGGATCGCAATAGCCATCGGGTTGCCCTTTATCTAAAAGACTACCTAACCGACAACGACCTGGCTGAAGCTGAAATTATTGATTTAAGAAAGTATAAATTCCCAATATTTGATGAACGATTGAGGGTACAAAAAGATCCAACAAAGGAAATGACTCAATTTGCTGAAAAGATAAAATTGTCGGACGGTATAATCATCGTTACACCCGAATACAATGGTAGTATACCGGCAAGCTTGAAGAATGCTATTGATTTTTTGTATGACGAGTGGCATCGCAAGCCAATTGCCATAGCAACAGTCTCAACGGGAGCTTTCGGTGGAGCACAAGCGCTGATTTCTTTACAATTTATTCTTTGGAAGATGCATGCATGGACGGTGACTACGGTATTCCAGGTAGCTGCTGTAACCAAAAGCTTTAGCGAATCCGGCAAGGCTATCAATAAGGAAGAATCAAATAAACAAGCTGACATGCTGATCACTGAGCTGCTTTGGTGTATCGAAGCAAATAACCGAATGTCAGAACCATTTGTTTTAGCTAACACACAACAGAATTAAATTTCATGACAACAAAACGACTTACTTCTGAATTTGTTCACGAACTACTTTCCGTAGAAGCGGAACCCTGCATCTCTCTATACATGCCTACCCATCGTAGTCACCCGGAAAATATTCAAGATCATATACGGTTTAAGAATCTTGTAAAAAAAGTAAAGGAGACTTTATCAGAGAAATATTCATCGACTGAAACAGCTACTATAATGAATCCTTTTGATACGCTATCAGAAAATAAAGATTTCTGGAATCACACCACTGACGGGCTTGCTATTTTGTCGTCACCCGGGTTTTTCGAGGCGATTACTTTACCGATACCTGTTAGTGAGCTGACCATTGTTGCGGATACGTTTCATACCAGACCTCTAAGACGATATTTACAATCGGCTGAGCGATATCAGGTTCTGGGGTTAAGTCAGCATGAATTTCAACTTTTTGAAGGCAATCGGCATGCACTTGTTGAAGTGCCGCTTTCAAACGATATTCCTAAGACCATAGAAGAAGCGCTTGGATATGAATTAACGGATAAACATACCACGGTAGCATCCTATGGTGGTACCAGTGGTGAAAGCTCAAACATGCATCATGGCCATGGCGGCAAAAAGGATGAGGTAGATAGTGATGCTGACCGGTATTTTCGTGTTGTAGCCAATGTAGTTCATGAAAACTTTTCAAAACCTGGTGGTTTACCGCTGATATTGGCAGCTTTACCTGAGCACCATAATCGGTTCCAGCAGGTAAATGAAAATCCGTTGGTATTGCCCACGGGAATAGATATAAATCCAAAAGATGTTTCAACGGAAAATCTTGCTCAATTAGCTTGGGAAGTAATGCAACCGGTATACTTGCAAAAGCTGGATGATTGGGTCGGCAAATTTAATCAGGCAAAAGCAAATGGTTTAGGCAGCGATACTATTGAAGAAGTGATAGATGCGGCTGAAGCAGGAAGAGTGAGCGCACTGTATATTGAAGAAGGAAGAATTATTGCCAAACGCTTAAGAAATAAAACCACCGGTACGTTTGAAATGATGGATTTAACCCAACCCAAATTAGATGATCTGCTTGATGATATTGGTGAACAGGTGAGTAAGATGGGGGGTACGGTCTTGATTATTCCTCCAAATAAAATGCCTTCCAAGACTGGCCTTGCGGCCATATTTCGGTATTGAACAATCAATTTATTTCGTAAACCTACTAACGTGACAATTCAATTTAATACAGATAAAAATGTAAGCGGAAGCGATGAATTAACTGCTCCGTTTATAACTCTGATAGAAGACAAATTAAGTCGATATAGTAAGCATATTACCCGATTGGAGGTACATCTATCAGATGAAGATGGACCGAAAAAGGGATTGAATGCTAAGCGTTGTTTAATGGAAGCCCGTCTGGAAGGCCGTCAGCCTATTTCGGTGAGCAACCAAGCCGGCACTAATAATCAGGCAATTACCGGTGCATTAGATAAATTAACGACTTCACTGGATACCATACTTGGTCGGT
>CAZCRJ010000339.1:0-3997 GCA_964501015.1 uncultured Roseivirgaceae bacterium
AATCCGATGGTTAAATTTAAACCCTCTCAGCGAGAGATGTTGAAGGGAAATTACCAAATGTTTTAAACAGCTTCAGTTGTTATTCCTGATCTTTATTCTGTTTAAATCCGGGCTTTTTAGTATGAATGAGAATTACACCATACCGTCCACCGGGCCCGTACATCGCGGTACGAGTTGAGTCCTTCAATACCTCAATGGATTCGATCCTGCTCATATCAATAGACTGAAGGGAATCTTTCGGAATTATTTTGCCATCCAGAATATACAAGGGATCTGTGCGGAGTTTCAAGGTGTCTTTAAGGATTAAATTGTTTTCCGTTCCGGATGTTTGTGCATGTGCACAGGTACAAATCGCAAGGAATAGGAAGATCGTGAACAGTCGCATAATATACGGAGTTAGTTTTTTCTTGGATTTCTATGAATTTCAAATTCTACCCTTCGGTTAAGTCTCCGGTCTTCTTCAGTTTTTTCTTCTACAATAGGCCTTGTTCCGCCATAGCCTATAGCGTTGATTCGGTCTGGTTGGATTTTAAATTCCTCAATCAGATAATCGCGAATGGCATCGGCACGCGCCTGCGATAAACGAAGGTTGGCTTCAGGTTTTCCTTCTGAATCGGTATGCCCGCTGATGGTGATGCGCATACCTGGATGATCAATTAGAAAATTTCCAATTTTACTCAGGTCATCATGCATCGACCACAAAATGTCTGCTTTACTACTTTCGAACTCAAGCGATTTAAAGGCGATCTTGCTTTCAAAAGGTTCTGCTTCTTTGTTGATCTCCATATCACCCTCCATAAAAAAGGATTCTTCGATACGGAAAAAATCATCGCCTTGAATGATCAGCAGGTAATTGCGTTGGTTGATGAGGTTGAAATCGAATGTGCCATCCGGGCGTAAAAATTTCGGGGCAACTTCAACGCCTTCGTCCAAATCGATAATGGACACAATTCCTTTCATGGGTTGTTGCGTTTGCCGATTGGTAAGCGTTCCCTTTAATAAGGCAAGTGCTGTGGGTTGGGCTTCCATAGGCACGGGGAAGGAATGGAGGTCCAGATCGGCCGGAGTGGAATCCTCCGATCGGGCATAATACAACAACGATGACTCGGAGTCTATCGTAAAATAGTATTCACTTCCTGGCCCGTTTACTAGCGGCCCGATATTTTTTGGTTCGCCCCATACGTTGCCCTGTTTGTACGCTTTATAAATATCAAAATCTCCGAAGTTGAGTGGGTGGCCGTTGGAGCTGAAGTACAGAACATTAAACTTCCGATGGAAGAACGGGCTTACTTCCTGTCCGCGGGTGTTGATAATTGGTCCTATATTTTTTGCTTTCTGCCAAACTCCTTTTTTGTCTTTTACGGAATAGTAAATATCCGACATTCCAAATCCTCCTTTTCTGTCCGAGGAAAATAAAAGTGTATCACCACTACGGGAAAGCGATGGGTGCGAATCCCAAAATACTGTGTTGATATTCGGGCCAAGGTTGCGCACATTACCCCACGTGCTGTCGGCTTTCAATTCGGCCATAAAAATATCACAGCTTCCTTGCGAATCAGGTGAATCGCATCGGGCGAAGTAAAGCTGTTTACCATCTTTGCTTAAACACGCAGAGCCTTCATTATGGATGGTGTTGATGGTTGTAAATTCACGGGCGTCAGTCCAGTATCCATATTCTTTTACACTGAAGAAAAGGTCTTCATCATACTTTCGTTCCAGGCTTTGTGCATTGATATTTCGCTTGGAGGTAAAAAGCATAATGGTATCAACGTTACCAATGGTAGGAGCGTAGTCGGCTTTTTGTGAATTAACAGAACCACCCATATTGAGCAATACGCCATGTGGCGGGCGCAGGGTATCGATCTCCTTTCTGTAGTCAACAAGTTCATAGTATTGATCAAGGGGTACGTAATAGTCTTTTTCATTGCGGGCGATAATGTCATACTCTTGCCTTACTTTGTTGATGTCTATGCCCTGTTGATGATGCTTTAACACCAGTTTATAAAGCAGTATTGATTCACCGGGAGGTCCAAACCTTTCCGATAATTTTGCCAGTTGCCAGATCATTGAAATTTCTTTGGTAAAGTTTTCAATACCAAAGTTTTTGACATACGCTTTTAATGCGGGATAGAGTGCTTCCTCGTTCGAAGAAGCGTACAATTGGTTAATTTTTGTGAACTTGGTTTTATCGTAGTAAACCGGAATCTTATTGATGTTTGGAAAGGTAAAGATGTCAGATTGGCTGTAGGATGTCAGGGTATCGTTCATTTCCACAACACCGCCAGATTTAAACTTTTTTGGAGGTTTTTGCGCCCTGATGGAATGGACAAGAACAAGACAAAAAAGGGCAAAGAGGATCGAAAAATGCTTTTTCAAGATAACGGATTAGTTCAGTGCGTAGCGTATCGATAAAGTTGATATAATTTCACTTCTTTTACAACTGGCTTGGCATTACTATTGTCCGACACAGCGGAGTTAGTTAACTTTTAAGGATAACCCTGGCCTAGTGCCAGAATGACATATAGCTACATGTTTAAAGCATTACCGATTCAAATGGTTCAGGAAGATACTGATGATCTCATACAACTGATCAACCCTGAGAAAGAAAGTGACCTCAAACAGGAAGACCTTCCCGAAGCATTATCTATCCTTCCCATAAAAAATACAGTGTTATTTCCCGGAGTGGTTATACCCATAACGGTTGGCCGGCAAAAGTCTATTAAGTTAGTGAAGAAGGCTTACCAGGGAAATCGCATCATTGGTGTGGTAGCTCAAAAGAATCCACAGGCCGAAGAGCCCACCACCGAAGATATTTATACAACGGGAACAATAGCCCGCATTATAAAAATGCTGGTATTGCCGGATGGAAATACTACGATTATTATTCAGGGTAAGAATAGATTTACAGTTCAGGAGTTTATTCAGGAAGAGCCTTTTCTTACTGCCCGTGTGGAACTTCAGGTGGAGCCCAAAATGGAACTCACGAGTAAGGAAACAAAGGCATTGGTACAATCCCTTAAAGATGCTGCTTTTAAAATTCTGAAACTCAATCCTGAAATTCCGCAGGAAGCGCACGTTGCATTAGATAATATTCAAAGTACACCATTTCTTATTCATTTTCTTTCTTCCAACCTCAGCGTTGATGTAAGTGAGAAACAACGGATACTCGAAACAAAAAATATTATTGACCGCGGTACCTTATTGTTGCAGTTCATGCTACGCGAAATACAAATGCTCGAAATCAAGCATGAAATTCAAAAGAAAGTACATACTGATATTGATCAGCAACAGCGTGATTACTTTTTACGCCAGCAGATTAAAGTACTTCAGGACGAACTTGGCTATGATACACCAGACAAGGAAATAGAAATATTGCGCAAAAAGGGCGAGGCAAAAAAATGGCCGAAGGCAATAGCGGAACATTTCAATAAGGAACTGGATAAACTGTTACGAACCAATCCGGCTGCACCAGATTACCCGATGGCTATGAATTACGTTGAGTTTATGCTGGACTTACCCTGGCAGGAATTTACGCAAGATAATTTTGATCTGGTTCGGGCACGGAAAATTCTGGATAAGGATCATTTTGGTTTAGAGAAAGTTAAGACGCGCATTCTTGAATACCTGGCAGTATTAAAACTGAAGCAGGATATGAAAGGCCCGATCTTATGCCTGTATGGTCCTCCTGGTGTTGGAAAAACCTCGCTGGGAAAATCCATAGCGAAATCACTTAATCGGAAATATGTGCGCATGTCGTTAGGCGGTGTGCATGATGAGGCTGAAATCCGAGGGCATCGTAAAACCTATATTGGTGCAATGCCCGGTAAAGTACTTCAGAATATCAAGAAAGCGCAGTCATCCAACCCGGTGTATATACTGGATGAAATTGACAAAGTGCGGTCTGATTTTCGGGGCGATCCTTCTTCAGCTTTGCTGGAGGTTCTCGACCCGGAACAAAACAGCACCTTTGGTGACAATTACCTGGAAGTGGAATATG
>CAZCRJ010000340.1:0-2768 GCA_964501015.1 uncultured Roseivirgaceae bacterium
GTATACTTCATTGAAGAGCCTATAGTTGATTCAACTACTTTTCTACTTGCTTCAAAAACGGCAAATGCAGCAGTAACGGTATTAATCCCTCATGTTCAATCGGGTTTTGATATCCAGGATCAACTTCGCCAATTGGTAGCGAATTTTCTTCACGAGAATGAAATGAAGGATTATGTTGTCTGGTATTATTCGCCCATGTCGTTACCCTATACCGATAGACTATCGCCAAGCCTCATTGTATATGATTGCATGGATGAATTATCTGGCTTTAAGAATGCTCCCCAACAATTAAAGGAGCTCGAAGCACAGCTTTTCCAAATGGCCGATGTAGTCTTTACGGGTGGAATTACCTTGTTTGAAGCTAAGAAGAGCCATCATAGTAACATCTTTCCGTTTCCCAGTAGCATAGACAAAGCTCACTTTCTACAGGCAAGAACGAAGATAACCGAACCAGACGATCAAAAAGATATTCCGCATCCACGACTGGGATTTTATGGCGTGCTGGATGAACGTCTGGACATTGAATTGCTGGCAGAAATGGCGAGGCTAAAACCGGATTGGCAAATCATATTGATAGGACCAGTTGTAAAAATTGATCCTTATACTCTTCCGCATGAAAGTAACATTCACTATTTAGGCAGTAAGGAATATAATGACCTGCCACGCTATCTATCAGGATGGGACATCGCGATCATGCCATTCGCCCTCAACGACTCAACAAAGTACATAAGTCCGACAAAAACACCCGAATATCTTACTGGCGGTAAGCCGGTAATATCAACTCCCATTTCCGATGTAGTGAACGACTACGGAAATCACGGATTGGTATTTATCGCTGAAACGGCCGGGCAGTTTGTACAGGCGGCTGAGGATATCCTTGATTCTACTACGTATGATGAATGGCTTATACAAGTAGATATCCGTTTACAAAACATGTCGTGGGACAATACCTGGCAACATATGGTTGGACATATGAAAAGCACATTAACGAAAAAACAAGTTTACATTCTTTAAACACGAATACCATGTATGATTATATAATTGTGGGAGCAGGATTGGCAGGTTCAGTACTCGCGGAACGATTGGCCTCCCAACATAACAAGAAGATTCTTATCGTTGAACAACGAAACCATATTGGTGGAAACACCTATGACTTTCATAACACGGATGGCATCCTTGTGCATCAGTATGGTCCGCACATCTTCCATACCAACTCCCGCGATGTGTTCGAATACCTCGGCAAGTTTACGGAATGGCGTCCCTATGAACATCGCGTACTGGCAAGCGTTGACGGCATGTTGGTGCCTATTCCAATAAATCTGAACACGATAAATAATCTCTATGGCTTAAATCTTTCTTCTGAGCAGGTGGAAACGTTTTTAAAAGATAGGGCTATTGATGTAACACCTGTTGTCACCTCAGAAGACGCAGTGATCAGTAAAATCGGAGCAGAACTCTATGAAAAATTCTTTAAAGGTTATACACAAAAACAATGGGGGCTTGATCCTTCGGAATTAGACGCTTCGGTAGCCGCGCGCATCCCCACCCGTAACAATAGAGACGATCGGTATTTTGCTGACAGCTATCAGGCGATGCCTCTGCACGGATACACCAAAATGTTTGAAAAGATGCTCGATCATCCCAACATCAATGTTATGCTGAATACAGACTTTAAAGAAATTGAGCAGGTAATTCCGTTTAAAAAAATGATTTATACCGGTCCCGTTGATTATTACTTTGACTATTGCTACGGCAAACTTCCGTATCGTTCGATTGAATTTAAATTCAAAACCTATGAAACGGAACAATTCCAATCCACCGGTACGATTAATTATCCGAATGAACATCTGTATACCCGGATAACGGAATTCAAATATTTAACCGGACAAAAACATAGTAAAACTTCGGTCGTGTATGAATATCCAAAAGCCGAAGGGGATCCCTATTATCCGGTGCCACGGCCGGAAAATGCAGCACTTTATAAACAATATCAATTGCTCGCGAACGAGGTGCCAGACACCTACTTTACAGGAAGACTGGCCACCTATAAATATTATAATATGGATCAGGTGGTGGCCCAATCGCTTGCCCTCTATAAAAAAATTGTTGGGGGATCAATCATGAGCCTAAAATCAAATGGACAAAAACGTGCAGTCATCCAAACCTGAGCTATGGGGCGGTATGGAATGTACGATCCACCGAATAGGCAATGTGTATCGTGATCAACTTTTTGAAACCGGGTTTTATGGAAGACCGGATGATTTTAAACTTTTAAAGAGTTTAAAAATAAAGGCATTGCGATACCCCATTCTTTGGGAACGCTATGAACCATCGCGTCAGCATGCCACTTCGTGGGAACCGGCACAACGGGATTTAGAGCAACTCAAAGAACTTGTTATTAAACCTATTGTAGGTTTGATCCATCATGGCAGTGGCCCCCTGCATACCAATTTAATGGATGATCAATTTGCACTGAAATTTGCTTCCTATGCAAGCCGGGTTGCAGCTCAATTTCCAGACATTGAAGAGTACTGCCCGGTTAACGAACCCTTAACTACTGCACGCTTTAGCGGGCTTTACGGACTGTGGTATCCACATCATCAGACTTCGTTAAGTTTTGCCACCATGCTGATCAACCAACTTAAAGGAGTGGTATTGGCCATGAGGGAAATTCGAAAAATCAATCCAAAAGCCAGGCTTATTCAAACGGAAGATTTAAGTAAAGTACATAGCACAAGCACATTGGCGTATCAGGCTGATTTTGAAAA
>CAZCRJ010000340.1:2780-3984 GCA_964501015.1 uncultured Roseivirgaceae bacterium
GGCTAACCTATGATCTTTTGGGCGGACGTATCACACCCGGCTCACGCATGTGGGAGCATTTTCTTTCCCTTGGTATTCCACAACATGATCTGGAATTCTTTTTGGAAAACAAGTGCATGCCTGACGTATTGGGATTAAATTATTATGTAACATCAGAACGTTATCTTGATGAACGATTTGAGATGTATCCACACGTTACACCCGGAGGAAATGGAATTCATTCCTATGTAGATGTAGAAGCGTATCGTCATCACCAGCCAATTGGTCTGGCGGGATTGTTAGAAGAAGTTGAGGAGCGCTATCACCAACCTGTAGCCATTACCGAAGCCCATTTGGCATGCACGCGCGAAGAACAAATGCGATGGCTAAAGGAAATATGGACAACTTGCTGCACTGCAAAATCAGCAGGAATAGAAATTGAAGCCGTTACTGCATGGGCACTTTTCGGTGCGTATGATTGGGACAGTTTACTGACAAGGGCTCAAGGGCATTATGAAGTGGGAGTATTTGATGTGCGCAAAAATGTGCGCCCGACAGCTGTAGCGAAAATGATTTCCGCGCTGGGCACGAATGGTGATTACACTCATCCTTTACTGGATGGCAGGGGATGGTGGCATTCGACAATGAACACGGCTGGGCTGGCAGAAGAAGAGCGCAGGCCTTTGTTGATCATTGGTAAACACGGTACCCTCGCTACTGCCTTTTCCAAAGCGTGTGTGCACCGTAATATTTATCAACGCTCTTTGTCGCGTCAGGATATTGACATCACGAACATGGAAGATGTTATCAACGCCATTGACATGCATAAACCATGGGGAATTATCAACACTTCCGGGTACGTCAACATTGACCAGGCGGAGTCACAGCAATCGGAATGTTTCTTGTTAAATGCCACGGGCCCGGAAGTACTGGCACGTGCTTGTCGTGAAAAGGGTATTCCCTTTATGACGTTTTCATCGGATCAGGTTTTCAATGGGAGCAAAAATTCACCATACAAGGAAGGTGACGCGGTAGCACCAATGAATCATTACGGAGTTACCAAGGCGCAATCGGAAGCAATGGTTGCGCAGGCATTTCCTGCATCGCTAATCATTCGTACCAGCGCGTTCTTCGGACCGTGGGATTCTTTCAATTTTGCGCATAATGTGTTGACAGCACTTGAAACCAAAACGGATATTCGGGTTGCCAGCGATGTGATCATTTC
>CAZCRJ010000341.1:0-3983 GCA_964501015.1 uncultured Roseivirgaceae bacterium
GTCTGGCCGTCTCCCAGATAATATCAAGGTCCAAAGAAAAATATTGATGCACATAGACATTCCTCGACTGGATCATAATTGTCCAATCAATAGCAGAATCTTCGTCACGTAAATCTTTTGAAATCCGGTTGGTAGCATCACCAATGTTTTCAAGTAGTTTTACTATGGCTAATTGAAGCATGTAGTTGTCGAGGAACTCTTCTTTTTTTTCATCCTGTAAAAACTCAAGGATGGAGCCAGCAGCTTCAGAGATGTGGATTAATCTTTGTTTGTCTCCTATCCTATCTTTCATAGACCAATTTTTTATCTTTCTCGATAAATGGCTGAATATGTCTGGAGATTCCTTTTGCTGAAATAAGGTCTACTTTTCTGTGGAGTAGCTCTTCCAATTTGAGTTGCATACCAACAAACTTGAACAGTCCCACACGGTCATCCAGCTCAACCATCAGGTCAATGTCACTCTCCTCATCAGCTTCACCGCGTGCATACGAGCCGAACAGGTAAGCCTTTTTCACAGGCTGAGTACGAAAAAACTCGCGAATGATGTCCAACTCCTGTTTCATAGTAAAAAGCTCTGTTTTATCAAAAATAGCTAATTTTTTGGATTGACAGTACCCGTTTATAAACGTTTACAAACGAATATAACCGAAAGTAAGCGATTATCATACGAGTACGGTCTTTTTCTTCCCACACCTTTGTATCGTCAATCACATCGAAAGGTTGGCGAGGTTCTCAAAGCGTATGTTAAACCAATAAATTATACAGTTATGAAAAGTTTAAGAAACAGTGTGCAGTTGATCGGTCGTTTAGGCAAAGATCCAGAAGTGAAAGTGTTTGGTGAGAAGAAGAAGGCTTCCTTCTCTATCGCTACCACGGATTCGTACAAGAATGCGAAAGGCGAAAAGGTAGAAGATACGCAATGGCATAACATTGTTATCTGGGGCGGACTGGCTACCGTAGCGGAGAAGTACCTGAAGAAGGGAAATGAGATTGCCATCGAAGGCAAACTTGTGCACCGCGTTTATGAAACCAGCGCAGGAGAAAAGAAGTTTATCACGGAAATCAATGCGAATGACATGGTGATGCTAGGCGGAAAGCCGCAGTAAACGCTTTGAATAGTTGGCGGAAAAGCCTGGTCTCATATGGGTCCGGGCTTTTTTATTTTCAGCCCTCCCGGTTCTAATTGTACATGGATTGTGTAACTTACCCCATGTAGTCACTTACCATGATTCGTTGGTTGTATATAATAGTCCTGATAGTTGGTTTTTCCGGGATGCCATCATTTTCCCAATCCAATCGCATTGACAGTCTTAAGCAGATAGCGCAATCCAGCGATAATGATTCACTGCGGGTTACCGCTATACTTCAAGTAGCCTTTCACTATATTTTCAATGATTCAAAAACGGCCTGGCAATACATAACCGATGCTGAGAATATTTTACAACATAATCCTTTTGCTTATGGATTGGTGAATACCTTGTATACTAAGGCCGTTTATCATGATGTTGCCGGAAGGCTGGATTCTTCGCGGTACTATTTTGAAAAAGGATATGAGCAAAGTAAACAGTTTAGCTTCCACGACCTGGAGGTTAAATTTTTAAACGGACTGGGTATGAATAGTTGGAACCGTGGTCACTACAATACTGCACTCGACTATTTTTTTAATGTATTGGATGTAAATGCAGGGTTGAATGAAGCCCAAAAAATTCCAATCAGTACACCCTATAATAACATTGGATTAATTTATCAGGAAATGGCTCTGTATGAAAAAGCGCTCGACTACCATTACAAAGCGCTCGATTTCCGGTTAAAGGATCCGAAATTAATTGCCCAGGTAGCTACTTCATATAATAATATAGGTATTTGTTTAACTCATTTGAAGCGATATGAAGAGGCTGACAAAGCTTATCGTGAAGGAATATTAGTTGCAAAGAACCATAATTTTCTTCGACAGTATTATGATTTGATTGCTAACCTGGCCAATACTCTGGTAGCCATGGAGCGACATCCGGAGGCTTTGAAACTTAACCTTGAAATTTTACATCCCGATAAACAGATTGTATTACCTGAAAAATTTTTGATGAATATCCACGCGGCTACAGCAGGTGTATATAATCAACTCGGGCAACCAGCCAAAGCACTTCAGCATATAGATGCTGGGCTAAAACTGATTCAAGACAAACCTGAACTTGAATTTTATGCGCCTGATTTATTCAAGTATGGGTCAGCTGCATATTATATGGAGGGTGATGTGGAGAAGGGTAGGCAATTTGCTAACCGAATGGCCGAAATACTGGAAGATAGATTTTCGAAACGCAATGCAGAAAGCATAGCTGAGATGCAGGTTAAATTTGAAACCACACAGAAGGAAAAACAGATCCTTGATCAACAATTGCAATTAGAACATAAAAACCTGATACTCGCGCAGCAACGTAACCAGAACCTTATGCTGGCAGCCATTCTGGTAATTGTTGTCTTGTCCGGCATCTTTTTTTATCTGCATTATCGTTCCCGACAAAGAACCAAACTGCAGCAGGTGCTGATTGAAGAAAAGGAAAAAGGACTTGATGCTGTGTTTCAGGCTACTGAAGAAGAGCGCATGCGTATTGCCAAAGACCTCCACGATGGCGTGGGCCAGCAATTGAGTGGGGTAAAAATGAAACTTGAATCGTTAGTGGCAGAAATACCGGATGACAAGATAAGAGAAAAGGCAACAAACATTTCGAAACACCTTTGGCAAACATCCGATGATGTGCGTACCATATCGCATCAAATGATGCCCAGGTCATTAACAGAATTGGGACTTGTACCGGCCCTCAATGACTTGTTGAATAAGACCTTCGAGTTCACACCTATTACATGCTCCTTTGAGCACCACCATGCTGAGCAGCGATTTGACAATAACGTTGAAATAAGTCTCTACCGCATTGCCCAGGAACTGATCAGCAACATTATCAAACATGCCTGTGCAAAGTCGGTATCGGTGCAGTTGTTCAGGCTGAAGGACAACTTAATGCTGACTGTAGAAGATGATGGGAAGGGTCTCGGCCACAACCGGTCAAACGGTCATGGCCTTATGAACATCCGTAGCCGGGTGAACACGGTTAGGGGCTCCGTGGCTTTTGAACCGGCAGGAGCATCGGGTACACTTGTAACGGTTTCTGTTCCCATTAGCCGGACCTGATATGAAGACAACACTATTCATTGCCGATGATCACCAGCTTGTAATTGATGGCATCATTTCTATTATTGAAGGAGGCGGTGAATGGGAAGTGATCGGATATGCCAACGATGGCGAAGAGGCTGTAAAAACCATCCCACTCCTTAAACCCGACATCGTGCTGATGGACCTTGAAATGCCACGCCTTAATGGTTTGCAGGCCACTGAAAAACTTTTGAAGTTGATACCCGAACAAAAGGTTGTCATTCTAACCCTTCATTACGAAAAGTCAATTATTCAAAAGATGGTTAAGCTGGGGGCTTGGGGGTACATCCTGAAAAACGCACCTCGTCACGAATTTTTAACTGGCCTTGAAATGGTGCGGCAGGGCAGTAAATTTTATTCCAGTCAACTGACAGAGTCGGTGTTGGATGTTTCCTCATTGGAGGTAAAAAATGAAACGAACGTAAAAATGCTTTCGTTGCTGAGCAACCGCGAGCGCGATATACTGCGCCTGGTAGCGGAAGGTGTTTCCAGCAAAGAAATGGCCGATCAGCTCAACCTTTCACCACGTACCATCGAGACCTATCGCAAAAGCCTGCTCAAAAAACTCGATGCCCGCAATTCTGCTGACCTCATCCGCATTGCCATTCGCGAAGGTTTAATTGAGGCCTGATAAGATTTTTTACCTGTTTTTACTGACGCTTTATCCCAGTTTTGGGTATGGAATTCTTCTTTTAATCCAGGGACATTCGGGGTAAATAAAACCTAAACCTCAAAGCCATGAAAGTAGGTACTAAAATGAAAAAAGCGGCACTTATTG
>CAZCRJ010000342.1:0-3973 GCA_964501015.1 uncultured Roseivirgaceae bacterium
TGCTCCTTCGTATCGCTAATGCTTTCATGCCAGCAGAATAAGCAGGAGTATGCCTCTTTTACTGATTATCCTGCACCGGTTACAGCAAACCTGTGGCTAAACTATTCACCCCAGTCAACCACCTTCAGTCTGTGGTCACCGGTTGCGGAGGAAGTAATCGTAAAGTTTTACGAAAAAGGTTATGGCGGTGAGGCGTACAAAACTTCAGCTCTAACAGCAGCCGCTGAGGGTGTTTGGACGATCACCATTGAGGGCGACCTGGATGGCGTGTATTATACCTACCAGGTAAAAACAAATGGTCATTGGCTGAGCGAAACTCCGGGCATTTATGCTACAGCCGTTGGCGTAAATGGTAAGCGCGCCATGGTGCTAAACATGCAACGAACTAATCCTGAAGGGTGGGAAGCAGACAAACGTCCTCCTCTTACCAAACCCAATGAAGCCATCCTGTACGAGTTACACATTCGTGACCTTACTATTCACCCTGGAAGTGGATCAAACCATGCAGGAAAATATTCGGGACTTGTTGAAACAGGAACTAAAAGTTCTGACAACCTGCCAACCGGCATTGACCACATGAACGAACTGGGTATTACGCATGTTCACCTGCTACCCACGTACGATCATTATTCCATTGATGAGACAAAACTGGACAGTCCGCAATTTAACTGGGGCTATGATCCACAGAATTATAACGTGCCTGAAGGCTCATTTTCAAAAGATCCCTTCACTGCCGAGACGAGGATCATGGAATTCAAAAATATGGTGAAAGCCTTTCATGATGCCGGTATCGGGGTAATTCTTGATGTGGTTTATAACCACACCGGAAGAACAGAACAAGCCAACTTTAATCAGGAAGTACCAGGTTACTACTACCGACAGTGGGATGATGGACGCTGGTCGGATGCATCAGCCTGTGGAAATGAAACAGCATCAGACCGACCGATGATGCGTAAATTTATTCTTGAATCGATTCTATACTGGGCCCGGGAATATCACCTTGACGGCTTCCGGTTCGACTTGATGGGCATCCACGATATGGAAACCATGAACGAAATCGCCAGTGAAGTAAAGAAAATAGACCCCAGTATTTTTATTTATGGCGAAGGATGGACGGCAGGCGACTCTCCCCTGCCGTTCGAAAAAAGAGCACTTAAAATGAATACTCATCTCATGCCGCTGATCAGCGCTTTCAGTGATGATATCCGCGATGGCCTTAAGGGATCAGTATTCGAAGATCAGGAGACCGGCTTTGTAAGTGGAGCCAGCGGCAAGGAAGAATCCGTAAAGTTTGGCGTAGTAGGATCGATACAACACGACCAGATCGATTATAAGGCTGTGAACTATTCTGATGCTCCGTGGGCTAAAGAACCCTGGCAAGCAGTAACGTATGTTTCGTGTCATGATAATCATACCCTTTACGACAAACTGAAAATTTCGCGACAAGAGGCTTCTGAAGCGGAAATCAAAGCCATGCATAAACTGGCCAATGCAGTGGTACTGACGTCACAGGGCATTCCGTTTCTACATGCCGGTGTAGAGATGATGCGCACAAAATTTGGGGAGCACAATTCCTTCGAATCGCCCGATTCCATTAACCAGATTGACTGGAGCAGGAAAAAGGAATACTACGATGTGTTTACCTATTACCGGGAACTGATTGCCTTGCGAAAAAATCACCCGGCCTTTTATATGCCGGATGCAGACATGGTAAGAAAGCATTTGCGTTTTGGCGATACGCAACCCGGGCTTGTATCCTTCACCATAAGCGACCATGCCAATGGCGATCGGTGGAACGATATTATCGTACTCTATAACGCTACTACCCAAACTAAAACCGTGGTAGCAGAAGGTACCTGGACTATAGTGGCATCCGGCAATACCATCAATGAAAAGGGAATTATGAAGATGACCAAAAGTTTGACTGTACCTCCACTATCGATGATGATGGGCTACCGTGAATAGGTACCTTCGGGTATTAGAATTATCCGGATATTATTCCTCCTTTTTCCACGTCCACCCGATGCTTCCTATAACAATCAGCAACATTAGCCACGATGATGCCATCGTTATTTTATTGCCGACAACATAGGGCTTAGGTGCATATTTAAATTCAATAGTATGTGACCCTGCCTGAATAACCAGAGCACGCAGTACATAATTGGCCCTAAGAATAGGAACTTCCTGCCCGTCAATTAATGCCGCCCATCCTTTAGGATAATAAATTTCTGAAAACACGACAAGGTTTGATGTTGCTGTAGTGGCTTCATATTTCAGGTAATCCGGTTTGTTCTCTGTTAATTGGATAGTAGCTGCGCTGTCGAACGTTACTTCTGGAAGCTGAAAAGCCGACTCATCCAGTACAGCCTCTCTTTTGGAATCGATGGAGCAGGTAGCAGTTAACTCTTCATTGGCCGATGTTACCCGAATAATTTTGCTTACGAACCAGGCATTACCGTTTGCCAGTTGATTGGTGATGACATTCTCGCGGTTTTGTCCGTAGAGAAAATACTTTGTGTTGAGCATGTTCAATACCGGGTATTGATCAAAATCAAAACGCCCTTCCTGCGCATTGGAGATGAATGCACTAAACTCTTTCGTGATGCAGGAATCATAGAGATCCTGGTAGCGCCTGATTTTTGCGCCATGGTATCCGCCTATCGAATTGTGGTAGTAAGAAGTGAGTGCATCGTTCCATGCCCCATTAATGTTCATTACCCTGAAATTATTCCTATCGGCCCGCACCTGCTGATCGCCCGAACTGAGCTGAATACCTGCATTCTTACTTTTACGCTGGTAGTTATTGGCGGAAAAATACCGCTTGTCTACCACTGCCATATCGATCAGAACAAGTAATATCAGTGCAGCATAGAATCCTGCTTTTGAGATTTTCTTATGTAGTTCAAAGTAGATCATGGTGAACACGATGAGGATAAATACCATGGACCGAAACGCATCCGAGCGCATCAGGCTGCTGCGTTCATCACGCAACGCCTGGGTAAACCAAGCAGGCATACCCGCCTCCGTATCTTTTATAAAATCAAACATACCAGCGCCCAGGATAATAAGCAGACACAAACCACCACTGGCTGCCAAGGCAATGAGTAATTTCTTTTTGGTGACCTTAGTCAATCCTTCTTTGAGGATAAGCTGCAATCCAAGTGTGCCAAGCAAAGGCATGGCAAATAAAACAATTATGATGGCGAAGGTTACTGACCGGAATTTATTGTATCCAGGAAAATAATCGAACATAAAATAATTAAATGTTGCGAAATTATTTCCCCACGTAAGCATGATGGCCAACATACTGACAGGCACCAGCCAGTACACATATTTCTTCCCGGCAAACAACATTCCCACTATGAAGAGGAAGAACATAATCGCTCCTCCATAATAGGGAGCCGATAAGGACTGCGGCCCCCAATAGGCGGAGTGTGCCATTTGCCGCGGATCATACTGAATGCCCTGGTTGACTAGCGCTTTACGCATGGCGCCCTGTTCATCGTCAAAAATATTCTGCATGCTTGACCCTCCGTAAAAATTCGGGATGAACAGTGTAATCGGTTCAAGAATTCCATTGCTGTATTCAAAAGCATAATCCTTCCGCAAACCACCCGTAGATGCTTCACCGGATGTAACCAGTTCTGATTTTCCCCTGATGGAATACGCACTGTATTCACTGATGCCCCACAACTGGCCAAAAAATGTACCTACTGCCAGTACAGCTGCGGGAATAAGTATCGCTACATTCTTAACCCATTCGGCTATTCTTTTTTCGCGAATGGCAACAATTACCTGAACAAGTCCATACGCCAAAACAATCAGCAAGAGATAGTAGGTAATCTGGAGGTGATTTTCGCGAAGCTGCAGGGCAAGCGCGGCTGTTGTTACACCAAACCCGAGAATACGCTTTCCGGAAAATACAAGGTGAATACCGGCCATCACAAGTGGCATAAAGGATATTGCACCTATA
>CAZCRJ010000343.1:0-3970 GCA_964501015.1 uncultured Roseivirgaceae bacterium
CATACTTGAGGGTTTTAAAGGTGTAGAATACCAGGGGCGCGCTGTTCGGGTTGAACTAACCGAAGGAAGAGATAAGGAAGACCGTAAAAGTAGTCGCCCTGACAGGAAGCGCAGTTATCAATCTGCTGGTAAAGAAAAAGAGACCTCTTTCGCCAGAAGAGGTCCCAGGAGGAGGAATTAATTCGATACGTTAATTAATGGGGGTGCGCTGAACTTTGATTTCAGCCCTCCTGTTTTTGGCGTGCTCTTCTTCAGCACATTCTACTCCATCGCTGCACGTATTCAATAGTAATTCCTCTCCGAAACCAATGGACTCAATGCGTTTCCGGTTAATTCCTTTTGACGAAACATAATTAACCACTGCAGCAGCGCGTCTTTCCGACAATGCCTTATTGTACTTATGTGTTCCCCGAGAATCTGCGTGAGCCGTAACACTTAAGGATGCTGTTGACGTTCCCTTAAGAAGTTTAACAATAGCATCTAACTTCTTTTTATCCTCGGAAGAAATTACCGATTTATCAAACGCGAAATGAATAATTTCCTTGGACAGGAACTCCTCCTCTAATACAATGTCATTATTTAAATCTCCTTCTATAAGATTCTTCGTATTTAAATCAAATCCTTTGGTAATGAATCCATCCTTACTGGCCTCTACCCTGTAATTCTTATCCGGTCTGACCAAAAAATTGTATTCACCACTTTCATTCACCTGCAGGGTATCGGTACGGTTATCGGTTTTATTTATTAAAATTACTGTAGCACCGGGCAAGACCGCCTCCGTCTCATTGCTAAACACACGTCCTTTAGCAAACATATTTTGCTTCCAAAGCTGCAAGTCAAGGCTATCTATCCCGAAAGGCTTTCCTACAGTTGAAATCAACTTATCGTCCAATACTTCAAAACCTTCTTTTTCCGCAACAATTTTTACATCCTTGTCGAACGGTAAATACATTAAAAAATTACCATCACTATCCGTTACCGTAGACTCTACAAGGTTTCCATCTTCATCATACGCGGAGACTTTGGCATCAGCAATACCGGTACTCTTTCCAAGCTCACGGACATCCCCCACCAGAAAATAATAGTTGGCTATAAACAGGTAAATGTCATCAATACCCATACCGCCTGGTCGATTGGAGGCTATAAATCCAACACGCCCGGTGGAATCACAGACAAAGGAGAAATCATCAAACCGTGTATTTAAGGGGCCACCAAAATTGCGGGCCTTCATGAATTGTCCATCCTTCTTATAACTGACCAGAATATCCAGCCCCCCTAGTGTACCGTGTCCGTTGGATGAAAAATAAAGTGTACTGTCATTCGCGAGGAAAGGAAACGACTCATCTTCACGCGTATTAATATTGGGACCCAGGTTTTTTGGTTCCGTCCATTTTCCATCCTCAAATGTTGTGACATAAATATCAGAATCACCAAACCCTGCTGGTGATGTTGATGAGAAGTACATAGTCTTTCCGTCTCTTGAAAGCGTTGGGTGCGCAGAAGAATAAGCATCGCTATTATGTTCGAAAGGTGTGATATTGGTAAAGGATCCTAACTCCAGAACATCTGCAAAATAAATGTTGAGGTTGGCCCGGCCACTCACATCATAAACAGCTTTACCATTTTTAAGATTAGTTTTGGTGAAGGCTCCTTTGGTATCAGTATCATAAAAAGCACTGGGCCCTTCATGAAGAAATGTTTTGATATGTTCAGTATGAAAATGTACCACATCTCCCCATGTACCGGTAACTGACCGTTCTACATAAAAGAGGTTTAACGATGACTCATCCTCATCTACTGCATCAAATGGTTTATGTTTGATAAAGGCATCAACATCGCGTGAAGAGGCAAACACAATTCCTTCATGAAAGTAATGCGCTCCATAATCAGAATGCGTAGAATTAAATGGCGCCAACGCCATAACAAACCGAAGAGAGTCTTCCCTGAACAAATGTATTTTATTTAAAAAGCCAACCTTTTCGAGGGCGAGTTGGTCATTCGGACGATCCTTTAAATATTCTTCAAACCAGAATTTAGATTCGGCATATTTTCCATTCATGGATAGTGCTTCAGCATATTCAAATTTAGGTTCCGGATGAATATCCGGTTCATTCATTAATTCCTTAAACCATTTTTCTGCATTTATTGGATCATGCAGCTTGAAATAGCAATCCGCAATTCGCTCACGAACATGTACGTTTTTGGGATCTCGATCATTGGCATGGAGATAAATCTGAAGTGCATTACGATAGGCGAATTGATCGTAGTATTTATCCGCCTTTTTAACCGTTCCATGAAAGGCAGTGGTTACATTCGTGCTCTGGGCAATACCCAGTACAGGAATCAACATGATGACCAGAGAGAGGTAGTACTTGTTCATTAGAAATAACGTGGCGAAATAACACCTTTTTTGTGAAACCAAAATCTATAATTCAGCATGACCTCGTGCGAACCAAGTTCAACCGTACGGATGGGCCCTGCTGCCAATGTGTAGGAATACCCGAACTGCAATTGATCGTTTATCTTAAACTGTGTAATCATGGCGATCTGATTAGACGATTTGTATGATAACCCAAACCACAATACTTCATCAAATAATAAACTGGCATTTATGTCGAATTCAACCGGACGATCATTAATCATCATAAACATAAAGTTCGGTTTTAATTTCAACATTCGGTTCAGCGTAAACACATATCCACCCGTAAGAATCAATGGAACATTCTGATAAACGGTTTGAAACTTCTGACCCCTGTCAAATACATTATTTACCATATGGGGCATCGATAACCCCGCATAGAATTTCTGAGAACTGTAGAAAACACCCGCACCAATATTGGGTCGCATTTCCCTTACGTTTTCTGCAAAGGCAGGATCACCTGGACCAGAATATCCGGGATTGGTCGGGCATTGCCAGCACACCAAATCAGTGTACCGGGCATTGTAGGAGCTGAACCCAGCCTGCAGACCAAACGATAACAGTGACCGGTTATTGTTCATGGGAAGACGGTAGGCATACATAACATTAACACCTGTTTGATCAATTACACTAAGTTCATCATGAACAACAAGAAGCCCCAGCGCGACACGCTCATTTTGTAATGGCGAGTGTGCGGAAAAGGTTTGTGTGTTGGGGGCACCCTTTAGTCCAACATTCTGAAAACGGGCCAGGACAGTTGCGCTTAGCGCATCGTGGCTACCGGCATAGGCAGGATTGATGGCCAATCCATTAAACATATACTGCGCGTAGGTTGCCGCTTGCTGTGCCTTTACAGATACTGCTGTTAAGGTCATTATCAATCCAACTATTAAAAATCGCATAGGGTCTTACTTAAGCTTTAATACAACATACCCACTGAGTACCGCGGAACCATCTCCCAATTCAACTGCATAGTAGTAGGTTCCTTCCGGGAGATTTCCACCAACCAAACCATGGTTTGCCTGGCCCTTCCAGCTATTTTCTTCATTGGAATATCCACTGGTTTGGAACACCATGTTTCCATACCGGTCAAAAATCCGTATCCGGTTATTTGGGTATTTTTCAATTCCATCAATTCGCCAGTAGTCATTTAACCCGTCATTGTTAGGCGACAAGGTTTCATAAATTTTAAAAGGTGCCGGAGCTACTTCAATAAAGACAACCGCTGTGTCATAATAAACCGGCTTACTGGAATCACGCATACGGTACCGAATTGAATCAGGACCCATATAGCCAAAATTCGATTTGTATTGAATAACACCATTGGGCTGGAATGTGGCTGTACCGTGGTACGGTCCGGCAAGGAACGAAACCAGGATAAGTTGATCAACCGAATCCGCTTCGTAGATATCATAGAATTCCTTAAAGGGTGCCACAATTGGTAAGTCATTGGTCAGGGCGTTAAAGGTTGTATCCACTCCGCTCCTAACCGTGTAGTAATCATTGAACGCAACTGGTGGATCATTCACCGGTAGTACAATAATCTTTACT
>CAZCRJ010000344.1:0-3950 GCA_964501015.1 uncultured Roseivirgaceae bacterium
TATTTTTCCTTTTCCAATGCTTTCAGATTGGCCGCGAGGTTTCCATCGGTTACATTCAGAACTTCTTTCAACGAATTGAAGTCGTATGCATCATTCGCTACGAGTACAGACATAATCTGCAACCGCACGCGGTGCTCCAATACCCGATCCAATTGTTCAAATGGATTTTTCACGTGTCGTAACGGTAGTACATTACTGATCCGTAAACAATATGCAGCACACCGAACCCGGCTGCCCAGAAAAGAAGACCATACTCGGGAAGCAGCGCTGCAAACAAACCCAGTATGATCTCAGAAAATCCCAGGTACCGGATTTCGCTGAAGGTTAGTGCACTGGTTTGAATTAAGGCAAGACCATAAAAAATTAGACAGGCTGGCGCAACTATACCATAGTATCCTTGTGAGATGAGAATCAGAATCAGTAAACCTCCGGTAATTAATGGAATGAACAGACTTCGAAGCAGCTCTTTACTGGTTTTATTCCAGAAACTAATGCCTGCTTTCATTGCTTTGCGCACACTCATGTAATAGGCAGTAGCAATGGATAGTATCAGCACTACACCAGCAATACTCATTAATGTAAGGAGCATACTTTTCTCATAATCGTTAGTAAAGGCAGCGCCAATGAGAGCGTTGGGAAAGTACATCAGATAGTACGTGAAGGATGCACCAAGCAACGCATAGATGCCGGCTAATACACCAGAAAGGCCACTGAGTGAAAGAAATTTTACCGAGCGTTCCATCGTTGAGCGTATAGAAGCAATGTCGCCTTGATAATCGTGTAAGTCTTTCATATAAAAGTACTTTAGAAATCAAAGTTATGAATCGGTAAAGAAAGAACAAAAAAATTTCCGGAATGGCAGGGATATTAAAACAGCTTCCTGTTTATCAATGCAAAGTCCACGTGTATCGATAACCGTTTATTGATGAAATAATTCTCTGGGGAATGGATCGGAGACTTATCCTTTAATGTTGGTTTTTTTCTATTCACAACGTAAGGTGTCTTCAAGCCAGGCAAAGATTAGTTGCTGCTTTTCCTTGGAGGCTAAATTCAAGCTTTGGACGTTGGCACAAATAATTTCAGGCTGGGCTGATACCTTCTTCAACATGTTTCGGATGGTGCGAACAGCTTTGTTAGCTGGATTATGAAGTTCAAGGATACCAATGGATGTTGAAAACTGTGCAGTTTTGTTCTTTATCTCAAGGTGCCAGGCGAGAGCATATGGATTAAACTGTGTAGGATTCCGCAACCGATATTGTATTTGATGCTTCAGCAGGTCAGGGTGTTCAGAAAAATAATGCTCAAATGTTGACTTCCGAAGTGAACGCGGTGTATGAAAGCATCGAAAAAAACGATCGGTAAAACCAGCCAATTGTGCCGCCAGCGCCTGACTATTTCTAAAGCCTGCGTGAGAGGGGTCATTCAGGCTGATCAAGCGTTTAATTTTTTTGTACCAGATTTTATCAGGCGGAGTTTCCCAGCGTCCGCGCAATACTGGTAAATCGTTGATAAACCAGTCTTCAGGTTGTGTAGGCTTAATTAAGAAGAAGTCATCATTCAAATAAATAAAGTGCTCAGCCAAATCCTTTATCCGGTAGAGCATGCATTCGATACTGAAAATATTTATTGTGGGCAGTGCATATTCGTGATCGATAAATATTTCCTTATGGTCGATAATTTTTATTCGATCGGGATAGTCATGATAGATGGAAGGCACCTGATCATCAGTAACGATGAAAATGGTACGAATAAAAGGAGCAAACCGGATGATGGATTCTACACAGTAGCGGATTTCATTTATGGAATCCAGTCGTTCCGATGCTTCTTTCTGGTTGCGGACATCCCGCTTATCTATTATCTGATTTCTTTTGGCAAGATGCTTTGGGTCATTCCCGTCTACCCAGGTGATTACGGCATCAATAATCATACGTTCCTTCGGCTATTATGCACAGGTTAAAATTCTATCGTGTATACTATTTTGCCGGAGTAATCACAATGTTCTGGAATTCGATCGGGCCATGGTCACCTTGCAGCATGATCGGACCCGGTTCGCCTTCATTGCTGTCAAGCGCACCTCCGGTTATTCCGGGAATAAGCTGATCGCAGATGATGGTTTTTCCATTGGCGATAACAGTCACTAATCTTCCCACTAAGGTAATTTCATAAGTTTGCCACTCACCCGGAGCTTTTGCCACCATTTCATTGGGAGTAAGAAAGCCGTAGATGCCACCAAAGTAGAGTGAGCCGGGCTCGCGTCCTTTATTGTCTTCAATCTGCACTTCATACCGGCCTCTTAAATAAATTCCGCTGTTGCTGCCGGCAGGGTAACGGAATTCGATATGTAATTTAAAATCATCGAATTTTTGGGTGGTGATAAGATTGGCTCCAGACTTTGGGTTTTTAAGAATTCCATCCTCAACCATCCATTGATTGACAGACCGATCAGCATACCATGCGTCCAGGTTTTTGCTTTTGAGTAAGTCAATGGGCTCTCCCCATACAACAGGTGATTCTCGTTTAAGCAATGGGGCCCGCACACCGGTAAAGGAAGAGGATTTTCCCGAACTACTGATGATGGTTCCGGTTAGGTTATCGTTCGCCAGCGTGCCTTCAAAAACCAAATCCTTTTCGGCTCGTTCCCATTGTGGTGGTATACGGAAACTGATTTTGCCATCCATAACATGCACCTGGGAAATCGGGCGGGCGCTTCCGGAACTCCCCACAAACTGACCGACCAGTGTTTTCACCCCGGAAAGTTTTACTTCCAGCCATGAGGGAACTTTTTTAGAATCCATATCAATGGTCAGGTCCCATCGGCCAATGATTGCCTGGTTGGCGGGTTGTGCAAAGGTTGTTGGCAATGCGGTAAGTACAAAAAAGAACAAAACTAGAAGGAACGGAAAGTAGGTTATTTTATACATTATTGAAATGATTACAGTTTAATTCAAAACCAAAACCTGAATAGTCAGGAAAGCCAATGCAAGTATACTATCTGATCTGCCGGAACGATTACCCTAAAATATTCCCTGGAGTTCAATAGTTCTACAAATTCAGGATAAATATCACGAGCGGTATCGAAATAAACGTTTGAAGGTTGTTGCTGATCATCAGAAATGCCGGTCAGTAAATAAGGTATTGAGCCTTGTCTGGCGATATATTATTTATCATTTTAATAATATTAAGGCTAAACTCAGGTTACATGCCTTTACTTACTTGCGGGGATAAATACTACTCAAGGGAATGTTAAAACTCGCTAAACAACACCTATATAACCCTGTACGTAACCGGGTAAAGAGAACGAAGGAATGGGTTTACTATTTCGGATTTGTGCTCTACCATAAAAATAGGAATTACGTGGTGCCCTATAACACGATGCCAGGTAATTCTACCGGACCTTCCAATATCAGTATGACTGAAGAAGGTAAGGAAAAACTTTTGTTCGTTGGCAGTGGAAAATCTGCATTGGAATATAAGCACCATGATTTAGCTGAAGTTAAAATTCTGACCATCAATAATTCCATTAAAGCCTTTGATCAAGCGGTTGACTATTACTTGTGTTCAACGAATTTTCCTTCCCCTAATAAACCCGAACCATGGCAATACGGATTCAATGTCAAGAAGAGGCATTATTTCTTCGATGTTATTAGCCATGCAAAGTATTATGGGTTTATGTTCAGACCATTGGTGGGGAAAACGATTTTTCTCGATGGATTGTATTGGGCCATGGCGAAAGGGTATAAAGAAATTTACCTTCTGGGTTTCGATCATGATTACAATAAAAAACGGGTTGATAAGTGGAAAGGAAAGTACATCACCGATCAATCGCGCCTGGCCGAGTTGTTTAATGGAGAAGGTGAAGAGCCCGATGCATTTTATGGTCAGAACACACCTGATCCATTGCGCTTTGGAGAAGAAAACCTGGAGAATATGTTCAAAACAGCTTTGGTTCA
>CAZCRJ010000345.1:0-3946 GCA_964501015.1 uncultured Roseivirgaceae bacterium
TTTTGGCATTATGCAGCTAGTGTTTCATTTAACTCTTCAATAATCTCATCTGTTTTTTCACCAAACAATTGCCACATCTTACCCAATCCCCCTTGTGCATTGAACGGACTTAAATCAAAATCATCCTTTTCAATATGAAAGCTGGCGGCTACAAAATCTTTGATCATGCGTAGCCATTCCATTTGCTCTTGTGTAAATTTTAAATTGCCGGCCTGCTTTTTAAACACCCACTCCTGAAAGTTTCGGTCTACCGTATTGTCGTAGGCATTGAGCCAATCGTCAAGACCAATGGCCTTGCGAATAATAGACACCAGTAAAATTAATTCTTGTCTGGGCTTTTCGGTTCGCGGTAATCGCTTAACCAGTTTGCCTTCTGCGGCATTGTCTTCCTGCGTGGCGTAGGCATCCCACAGATTAGTAAGTTTTAGTAAAGGCTTCTCTTGTGTTAGCCGTTCAAACAATTCACTAATCATTTTGTAGGTTAGCTCGCGTCTGCGGTAAGGCTGGCCGTAAAAAATTTGCAGCGCGGTAATTTCATTCTTGTTCGCTTCGATCCACTGGGTAAATTCAATGATCAGGTTTTGTGCCGCACCCAGGTTATCCTTAACCCAGCCCATTTTAATTATCTCATCGGGGTTAATGTGGTCAATGGTCTGGTCGTACTTTTTACGTACATCAATTACGTAGTTGCGCAATTCATAATCATTAAACACCGCAGGAGCGGCTTCTACCAGTTGCGCAAGCTGCGTTTCAACTGTCTTGTTCAGTTGATCGGGTGCTGCACCGGGATTTTCCTGCCTGATTCTATTCTCCAGGCTCTCAATCGTATCCGGATCGTATGCATGCAAGAGTTCTTTTACTACTTGTGTGATCGTTTTGCCGTTGGCTTTTTCAGCAAACGTGGTTCTCTCCTTTTCATTGATTTGCTTTTCCAACCGCATCAGTCGATTGGCCAATGTGGTGAGCATGTCTTCATCGCGGTTGCCCATGTGTATGCCCTCCAATACCTCTTTTAAGCTCATGCCCGGCTTTTTCTCCAGCGGGCGGCTGTCCGTCTTTTGGCTTTTCTCTACGCCAATGGCATCAATGATTACAAAATGATCTTTCGTGTATTTGGCAGACGGTGTACCGGTAGCCTTTAATTCTTCCAGGCTACACGTACGAGTGCCCCGGCCTTTCATTTGCTCGTAATAGGTACGGCTTTTAACATCGCGCATGAACAGCAACACTTCCAGCGGCCGTATGTCGGTGCCAGTGGCAATCATGTCTACCGTAACCGCTATGCGCGGATAATAGCTATTGCGAAATTGTTGTAATACACTCTTCGGGTCTTCTTCACTGCGGTAGGTAATCTTCTTGCAGAATTTATTTTCTTCGGCAAACTCCTCACGCACGATGTTGATGATATCATCTGCATGACTGTCGCTCTTGGCAAAGATGAGCATCTTCGGCACTTCAAACTTTCCTTCGTTGTCAACTCTGTCAGGGAAGATTACTGGCAACTGCTCCCTTACTGTTCGCACGATAAGCCGTATTTGATTCGGGCTTACTACTTTATCATCTAACTGCTTGGCCGAGTAGATTTCATCTTCATCCAGCGTGTTCCAAAATTGTCTGCGGGTTAGTTTCTCGCGCTTGCCCACATATTCTCCCATTTCCAACGTTGTTCCTTGTTGGGTTATCTTGGTAGTAATTTCAAACACATTGTAGGGCACCAATACGCCATCTTCAACAGCCCGTTGATAGCCATAGTCGCACACCAGGTTTTGATTGAAGTAACCAAAGGTGCGGTTATCGGGTGTGGCCGTTAAGCCAATCTGAAACGCATCAAAATAATCAAGTACCTGTTTCCATAAATTATAGATGCTGCGGTGGCATTCATCTATTACAATGAAATCGAAAAACTCCATTGGCACCTTTTCATTATATACTACCGGCATGGGCTCCTTTTGCTTCCACTTCTTTTCTTCAGGGTTATCCTGTTCATCGCGTTCATCCAATTCGGTTTCTTTCAGGATAGAATACAAGCGCTGAATGGTGCTGATGTACACCTGGCTATCAGTAGGGATAAATGAACTGTTTAGTCGGGTTACGCCATACAATTCAGGAAAGAGTCGGTTGTCGTCTTGCGGTTCGTACCGTTTAAACTCCTGTTCGGCCTGTTCCCCTAAGTTCTTGGTATCGACTAAGAATAAAATTCGTTTTGCCTTTGCAAATTTCAACAGGCGATAAATAGAGGTAATGGCAGTAAAGGTTTTACCCGAACCCGTGGCCATTTGTATCAAAGCCTTAGGTCGGTTTTCGCGGAAGGAAGTTTCAAGTTTGGTGATGGCCTGAATCTGACAATCGCGCAAGCCCTCGGTTGGCAAAGCCGGGATGTCGTGTAACCGTGCCCGCAATGTTTTTTCTTCCTTCAGCCAGATTTGAAAAGTTTCGGGTCGGTGAAACGTAAATACCGGGCGTGATCGCGGCTTTGGATCACGATAATCCGTAAAGCGGGTTACTTCACCGGTGCTCTCATAGGCAAAGTGTAGCGGATCGTTGTCAAAGTATTTTAGTTTGCCTTCGGCATACCGGAGGGATTGATCTTCCACAGTAGTGAGCCTTACACCTTCCTCTGCTTTCTTGGCTTCGACAATGCCAATGGGTTTCTTATCAATGAACAGCAGGTAATCCACCGGGCCTGTATCGGTTCGATATTCTGTTACTGCAACGCCAAAGCCGGCAGCCAGATTGAGTTTGCTTTTGGACTGAACTATCCACCCGCTCTCTGCAAGCAGACGATCAATATGATCGCGGGCAATTTGCTCGGGGTTTTGGTTCATGGATTAAAGCAATCAGCAATAATAAGTTAATTTTAAAGATAGTAATTTCAATTGATTGGCTATGACTAGATAGGGGTAACTCCTGGTTCCAGTTGATTATCATAGTCACCGCCAAACAGCACGATTATACACACACAACACACGAAGGGTAAATACTTTTAGGATGTGTACGGCCCGAAAACAATGGCATGATTTACGAAACGCTGAAGAATCATTATTTTAATTCATCATAACCGCCATTCTTTCGTTACCTTTCTTAACCAACCCCCTCGTTATGTTCGCCAATTACCTCCTCCTCGCCATACGCAACCTGGTTAAGCAACGCGGCTATGCCATCGTAAACACACTGGGTCTGGCCATTGGGCTAGCCTCGGCCATTTTTATTTTGCTGTACGTACGCGATGAACTCACCTTCGACACCATGCACCCCAAAGCGGAAACCACTTACCGCATGGGGTACTGGATGCAGTCCAGCAATGGCGAAGTGCAAACCTACCCACAGGTGCCGGGCGGGTGGGACAATTACCTAAAGGAAACCTACGAAGGCGTAACCGACATAACCAGCTATATACAGGAAGGCATGCCCACCAGTCTGCGCCATGTGCCCACCGATAAAATTATTTTAACAGAAGAAATTATCTGGGCCGAGTCCAACATTGGTGCGTTGCTGGTGGTGAACATGATCAGCGGCCACCCCACCGAGGCGCTGAAAGAACCGAACAGCATCATCCTGTCGCGTACGGAAGCGGAGAAATTTTTTGGTGAAGGTGATGCGCTGAATCAAACCCTGAGTGTATCGCACATGATGACCAACAATACACCCATTGAGTTGATGGTAACGGGTGTGTATGAAGACTTCCCTTCCAATGCGCACATTGCCCCGCAATACATTGCCAGCATTTATGCGCTGAAACCTTTTGTTCGCGAAATGGATCAGGCCCTGAATGTGTATATGGGCGATGGCGAGTATGGCGTGTGGACGCAATCGTTTTTCAGTTGCACCAACCCTGCGCTGGTGCCCGCCATGGAGGAAGACTTGCAAAAGCAAGCCAACGAAATTATTGCCAAGTATAACCTGGATATCAAGTTTCGTCCCATCATGCGCAAGATCACCGACCTGC
>CAZCRJ010000346.1:0-3945 GCA_964501015.1 uncultured Roseivirgaceae bacterium
ATGATGGGTATTATTTTTCTAAACTTTGTTGGTATTTCGCTCCAGAAATTCTTTCAATTTGTCTCCTCCTTTATAGGCAGCCGCATCCCTGAATTTTTTTTCGGGTAGGGTTAACCACAGCTCCTGTTCTTCAGGTTGGGTGAACCGAATATCACGGGTACGTATCGCCCAAAGATTATAGACTACTTTGTCCGTAAGGAAACTTTTTTTAGCCTCGCTCATGGCTTCATGGGGAGTTGAAGCGTGTACTGTGCCGGCATGAATATGTTGTTTGCCACGCTTTAACAACTGAAAAATTTCATAGGAAACTTTCTCTCCAGGTTGTTCAGGCGTATCGTCTATAAATTCAAAAACAGAGGTATTCCCGTCCGACATAGCCGATACATAGACATGTCGCGTATCCACAACAAAAATGGAAGTACAGGTGAACCTTCTTGTGAAGGCTTCTTTGGCCAGCACAAATGCCATTTCCAGATTAGGAGCATGTACAATGCCTTCATGCTGGAAAGGTTTACCTTCGCGGGGCTGAACAAAAACTTCGAATGTTCCAAATTGATCCAATAGTGCTTTAGGTTCAACTTGTCCCGCTTGCTCGATGGCGGGTAAGCGGTTTACTCTTGGGTCGAGTGATTTCATTTACGTAATAGGGTTAGCCGGAACTAACCGGCAGAATGAAAATTTTATGCCAGCGGAGTTACGTAAGTCGTTTTAGGCGACTTGAGTGCTTCACGTACCCAACGACCACGTTCTTCTGCAATTCTGCGTACTTCCAACCGCTCTTTATTACACGGACCGTCACCATTAATAACACGTTTAAATTCTTCCCAATCGGGTTCGGTGTATTCCCAACGTCCGGTTTCTGTATTTTTCTTTAGGTTGGAGTCAGGAATGGTGAAACCAAGTTCCCATATTTTCGGAACATACATATCGAGAAACTGGTTACGCATATCATCGTTGGAAGCCATCTTAACTTTCCATTTCATCAACACTTCTGTGTGTGCAGAAATCTTATCGGAAGGACCGAAGAAGTGCATCATGGGCGCCCACCAGCGATTGAGTGCTTCCTGGAACATGTCACGTTGTTTTTGCGTGCCGCTGGCCAGGTAGATAACGCAATGGTGTCCGTATTTCAGGTGAAAGGATTCCTCCACACAAATACGGTCCAGTGCGCGGCAATAGGGGCCGTAACTTCCCTTTGCATTCGCCAGTTGGTTAACGATTGCACCGGCATCTACTAACCACGAAATAAAACATGAGTCGGCCCAGGTAAAGGCAGGGTAATTAAAGATGTTGGAATACTTTGATTTTCCGGTGATCAGGTCATTAATCATCGCTTCGCGCGATTTGCCAAGTGTTTCGGCAGCGCTGTACAGTAATTGTCCATGCCCTACTTCATCCTGAACTTTCGCCATCAGGGCAAGTTTACGCTTGAAGCCGGGTGCGCGGGTTATCCAGGTGCCTTCCGGAAGCGCTCCGATAATTTCACTGTGCGCATGCTGTTCAATCATGCGGATCAGTTGTTTCCGGTAAAGATCCGGCATCCAGTCGGTGGGCTCAATTTTTTCACCACGCTCAATTCGGGCTTCAAATTCAGCTAGTTTTACAGGGTCTTCCTGAGCCAGATTCTCGGTTTTAATGCCTTCAAAAGTGTTTCCTCCTCCGTACATGTTTGGTAATTTTTTCGCTGAACAAAACTAACAACTGTTAGTGTAACAACAAGATGGTCACGGGTTTTGTTTCAACCCATTGATCAGCATATCGGATAGTTGTATCCCCAGATTCTCGGGTTCTATTGTGCTGTCTGGCCCGAACCAAAGCGGTAGCCAGTTGAGGGAAGAAAATAGCGTCATCACCGCTAGTTTTGTGTCAATGTCTTTCTTAAAATCACCGGAGGCAATGCCATCATCAATGAATTTTTTGAATCGGTTGATATAATTGATACGCAACAGGAGGAAGTCGCGGAGAAAGGGTTGGCTTAAATGCCGGTGTTCATTCATGAAAACTGCCGATGCGGTAAGGTCTTTCGCCATAACTTGCACATGCCCAATGATGCCCAGTCTTAGTTTTTCACTGGCCGACACATCTTTACGTTCTACATCAGACAGTGATACCCTGAAGTCGGAGGCCATATCAAAACAAAGGGTGCGGAGGATTTCTTCTTTAGACTTAATGTGGGAATACAGACTGGCCGCTTCAATGCCTAATTTCTGGGCAAGGTCGCGCATGGAAGCTGCCGAGTATCCCTTCTCTTTAAAGAGTTCGGCTGCCATGCGGATTACTTGTTCCTTTCTCGATAAGTTTGTAGTAAGTTCAGCCATAGGTTATCAAAAATATGAGAAAATAGTCATACACTGAAACTTCATTTCTATAATTTGATTTTACTGTACTTTCCATCATGAACTATCAATCCCTCGGGCAATATTTTTACAAGTTATATGCACTGACATTTGTGATCATGCTGGTGCCATTAGGGGTTTTTATATTCCTCTACCAAGGGTTGCGCTTGGAGTACCTGCATGCTATACAATGGGAGTATTCGGTTGGAATAACTTCTTATGTTGTAGTGGGAATTGCCGGATTAAACTGGATAACGGCATTCTTTCTTTTTAAATTTCGTTTGATGGGTATTCGTAAAATTCCAGGACTGGGTGAGCGGCTAAGTCAATATGCCTCACTAACACTTGTACGGATGGGTTCGTTCGTAGCAGGGATGTTGTTTTTAGCGTGCGGATACTACGTGACAGAAAATAAATGGTTGACAATTATTTTCCTCGTTAGTCTACTATTACCCATTGTTCGTTGGCCAAATCCAAAACGAGTGTGCCAGGATCTCGCCTTGCGAGGTGATGAATTTAAGATTGTATTTTACCGGATGGATGTGTAAGATGGAAACGAAGCGTATAAACCAGAAAGGTCAGCGTTACCTGACCTTTCTGATTTGCAGAAAATAGGCCTTAAAAGATTATTCCAAAACTGAAGGCATTAAGGTTGGGATTGTTCGGCTTACCGGTGCTGAATAATTCATTCAAATCATAATTGAAGAAGAAATCAGTTGACCGTATACCCAGTTGAAGCCGTACACCATACCTGAAATTATTCAGGTAATAGTTATCCTTGTTTTTTTCCTTTTCCCTGTCGCCATCATCGTACACCAGTTTGGAATGACTGCCAATCCTGTAGCCGGCATACGGACCGATACCAATCCGGAAACTGCTGCCGTACGAATCCCAAACGCGGGACTTTTTTCCATATCCACCGAAATCAAACATGGGGATCAGAGAAGCATTGATATAACTTGCCGTTAGCTTACTCTTGATATAGGATACATCACGATTATCTTCAGTATACACCACGCCATCTTCATTTTTTGACATTAGGATATTGTCTTTCTGATATTTGAAATTGTACCAGCTGATACCAACTCCCCATTCGACAAAGAATTTTCCGCCTACGTGAGTATGCTGAATGGAGTTCAGGCCAACGTACCAGGAGCCCCATGGACGAACGGAAAATGCTTCACCTGTATCGTCCGGAAATTTTCCATTACTCAGATAATTGTTCATTCCAAGATCCATGTTAAAAGAATGACGTGTTTTACGATTAAATTTTTCCACCCGATTGTTATACCACTCGTCATCTTTGTCGTCATCTTCCCAGATGATCTCCCGGGTAGGTTTATCGGTGCTAATCACGGGAACCGTATCAGCAGGCGTAGCAGTAAAAGGTGTATTATCGATTTTACTCAGGATGTCCGTAAACAATGCCTGGAAATCATACTGACGAAGTATGGTTAAATCACTCCTGTCTTTTATCGTAAACATGATGCGGCTGGATTTAGCCAACTCAACAATTACCGTGTCGGATTTTTGCTGAGCGTGTGCGGTATATCCTATTATACCAAGAAGTATCACTAAGACTTTTTTCATATTGTGTTAATTTTTTTTC
>CAZCRJ010000347.1:0-3939 GCA_964501015.1 uncultured Roseivirgaceae bacterium
ATCCTCCGAAACCATTTACCTGTATGCCCCATTGGCACATCGCCTGGGACTTAATGCCATTAAAAGTGAGCTCGAAGACTTGTATTTACGATTTACCGATCGGGGAGTGTTTGATTCCATAGTGCGTAAAATAGATGATTCTAAAGCTTCCCGCAATAAGTTCATCAGGCAATTTGTTCAGCCCATATCCGATGAATTGGACAAGCATAAAATTAACCATGAAATTAAAGGCCGGCCTAAATCCATTTATTCAATCTGGAATAAAATGCGCAAGCAGAATATTCCCTTTGAAGAAGTCTTCGACTTGTTCGCCATTCGTATAATTATCGATACTCCGGTTGAAAATGAAAAAGCCATGTGCTGGCAGGTATATTCGATTGTAACTGATTTTTATACGCCCAACCCTGACCGTTTACGGGATTGGATCAGTACACCCAAAGCCAATGGGTACGAATCCTTGCACACCACTGTAATGGCAAAAAATGGCCAGTGGGTTGAGGTGCAGATTAGAACCTTACGCATGGACGACATTGCAGAAAAAGGATATGCAGCGCATTGGAAATATAAAGAAACCGCATCGGCCCATGAATCTAATCTAGAAAAATGGTTAGTCAGGGTGCGCGATACCCTACAACAAAATGATCATTCGGCTCTCGATTTTGTAAGCGATTTCAGAGGAAACCTGTTTAGCGAAGAAGTGTTTGTCTTCACGCCAAAAGGTGAGCTGAAAACATTACCCTACGGAGCAACAGCATTGGATTTTGCTTTCGATATTCACTCCCAGGTAGGATCAAAGTGTATTGGAGCAAAGGTTAACAATAAGCTTGTCCCCATTAACTATGTAATAAAGAATGGCGATCAGATAGAAATACTAACATCGCAAAAGCAAAAACCACATGAAGATTGGCTAAGATTTGTAGTAACCTCCAAGGCAAAAAGCAGAATAAAGGATGTTCTGAAAGAGAATAAGAAACAGGTAGCCGAGGATGGAAAGGAGATTACGCTACGGAAACTCAAACAAATGAAGATAGAGCCATCCCAGATCGTCTTCGATCAGATGCGCGAGTTTTTTAATGCACCCTCTCACCTTGATTTATTTTTCAGGATAGGCCGGGGAATAATTACCCCTGCGGATATAAAACGGTTCAAAGATTATAAACCCAAGTCTCCACTCAAAACTAAACCCAACGTTCGGGTAGCCGATGCCAATGGAATCGAACAGGATATTACCAACAGTAAAGGTAGATATGAGGATATTCTACTGATTGGCGAGGACATGGACGTTGTAGACTATAAACTAGCCAAATGCTGCACCCCCATACCAGGCGATGATGTGTTTGGATTTGTCACCATTAATGAAGGCATTAAAATTCACCGCACTACTTGCCCCAATGCAGCCGAACTTCTGGCAAACCATGGAAACAGGGTAGTGAAAGCAAAATGGACGTCACAACATGAAGTTGCCTTTCTAACGGGATTGAAAATCCGGGGTACGGATAGAGTGGGGCTAATTAATGATGTTTCAAAAGTAATTTCCGAGGAACTGAAAGTAAACATGAGTTCGATGTCGTTTTACACAGATGCAGGAATTTTTGAAGGGGAGATAATGCTCTATGTTCATGATACCCGACATTTGGAACAACTGGTTAATAAATTGGACAAAGTAGAAGGGGTAGTAAAAGTTAGCCGATTCGATTCTAAACTCGTGGAATAAGGGTAATCCCTGCTTTAATATTTGAATGAGGAATGCACGTTGCTATCTTTGCCCCAGTTAAAAACATGGCATTTAACCAAACACTATTCGAGGAAGTAAAGAAGATTTTTTCAGCCTATCTTGAAAACAAGTCTTTGCGAAAAACACCGGAGCGCTATGCTATCCTGGAGGAAATATATTCACGTAATGGCCATTTTGATGTGGAGTCCTTGTACATCAGCATGAAAAATAACAACTATAGGGTTAGCCGGGCAACCGTTTACAACACACTGGATTTATTGGTGGAGTGTGACCTGGTAAGCAAGCATCAGTTTGGAAAAAATATAGCGCAGTACGAAAAGTCCTATGGTTATAAACAACATGATCACCTCATCTGTACCGATTGCCATAAGGTAATTGAATTTTGCGACCCACGGATTCAGAATATTCAAAAAACTGTTGGTGAAATCCTGAATTTCAATGTAATGCACCATTCGTTAATTCTTTATGCATCATGTACCACGCAAAATTGTGAAAACAAAAAGCCAGAAATAGCGCCCTCTGTGGTTCAGTCAGATAAAATAGGGGAAGAAAAATGAAGCATACAAGCGAGATAAAAAAAGCAACGCTGATCATCCGACTTGCTGGTGATCTGATAGGCGAGAATGATGGTACTGGTGTTATGACTGTTGTTTCCAATGCACTTCAAAGCCAAATACAAAACTGCATAATCGATATTGCCGGACTGCGGTATATAAACAGTAGCGGCATTGGTGTATTAATTACTATTTTAACGAAGTTTAGAAATAGGGGCGGTGAGGTATATTTGCTTAACCCTTCAGAGAGTGTGAAGAAACTTCTGGTAATTACTAAGCTGAACGCCATATTTCAAATTATACAATCAGAAGAAGAAGTCATTAACTAAAAAGTACGCGAAAGTTTTCTGTTCACATGACAAAAATTGATGTTTTACTGGGTCTTCAATGGGGAGACGAAGGAAAAGGAAAGATAGTTGATGTATTAGCTCCTGAATACGATGTTGTTGCACGGTTTCAAGGCGGCCCTAATGCAGGTCATACCTTGGAATTCGATGGTATAAAGCATGTTTTACACCAAATCCCTTCTGGTATTTTTCGCGAAAAGGCGAAAAATATTATTGGGAACGGTGTAGTTCTCGATCCTGTTATTTTTAAAATAGAAATAGAGGCACTGCAAAAATATAATCTGAAGGTTTTTGAGAATCTGTACATTTCGAAAAAGGCTTCGCTTATTATCCCAACACATCGGTTATTGGATCAGGCTTCAGAGCTGGCCAAAGGGGATAGCAAAATAGGCTCAACGTTAAAGGGAATTGGACCAACGTATCAGGATAAAATTGGCCGTCAGGGATTACGGGTAGGAGATATCCTTGCAGATAATTTTATGGAACGGTTTAAACACCTCACCGAAGTTCATTTTAAAATCCTGAAAGCACATGAGCTGAAATTTAACTGGCCTGAACTGGAAGCACAATTTCTAGAAGCAATTCACTTTTTAAAGCAATTTAAATTAGTGGAGAGTGAGTACTTGATTAATGAGGAATTGCAGAAAGGCTCCACCATTCTGGCCGAGGGGGCTCAAGGATCATTACTTGATATCGATTTCGGTAGCTATCCATTTGTAACCAGTTCTAATACAGTTACAGCAGGTGCATGTACCGGACTAGGTGTTGCGCCCCGCCATATAGGTGAGGATGCGCAAACAAGGAAATGAATTTGGCTCTACAACAGGTAGGCCTAGGCGGTGTGGTTGGATTGACATACCCTCGCTTAAGTATTCAATTATGATAAACGGTGTAAGCCAATTGTTCATGATGAAAGCTGACGTACTTAGTATTTTCCCGGTTATTAAAATTTGTACACAGTATAAGCTGAAAGACGGGTCAATTACAGATGCACTTCCTTACGAACTGGTTAGAGAACAAATAACGCCTGTTTATAAAGAGTTAAAGGGTTGGAATGTACCACTAACGGGAACCAGCTTAGCCGACCTTCCACACGAACTTATTCAATATATTGATTTTCTGGAAGTTACCCTAAATGTTCCAATCACATTGATCTCCACCGGGCCAGACCGTACACAAACTATTTTTAAGCCAGCAGGTGCCAAATAATTTTTTTTGTTTCCTCTTTGCATTTTAGTAATGTAAATATACCTTTGCACTCCCATTTTGCGCAGGAGGTGCTTGACTGGGTTAATGAGTGATA
>CAZCRJ010000348.1:0-3935 GCA_964501015.1 uncultured Roseivirgaceae bacterium
AATCACTTCTACGTTTAATGTTTTCAACTCCTATTCAACCTTTATTTTACGAGTCGACACAATTGGCTATGTATCCACCCGAAGCAGCGATACTGTATTAGTAGACGGGGTAAATATTAATGTAACCGGGGGTTTTGTCACACCCGTGGTGAATCGTGTTTTACTTCACCTCAATGCTGCCGGATTTGTTAAGGTAACAGAAGAAGAGGATCCCGATTTTGCCGTTAACATTGCCGTGTTGCAGGATTTTGATTTTTTTCAAACCATTAATTATCCTGGATATTACCCTGGGTATTATGGATATTATGGGTACTACTACCCGATTGTCACCACGTATTATTCAAATTATGCCACCATGATTATTGAAGTAGTGGATATAAAAAACTTCAGTCTTAATGGAAATGGATATAAAGTAATCTGGAAAGCCTCTGTTGGCGACCTGATTTCAACGGTTGACTTACGAACCAAAACGCTGGAAGCAATTGATCAGGCATTTCTACAGTCACCGTACATAAACAAGAGCGGATCATGAAAAAGCAAATATGGATTGGCATGGTATTTCTGATGATTTCAGTGTCACTCAAAGCGCAAATTGCAGAGAGTGCTTTTCATATAAACTGGAATTTGCTCAAACCCATTAATTCAGCGTATGTCGACAATGTTAGTCTGCAGGGAATTCGTGTTGGCTACACAAAATTTTTAAACGAACGGTGGGGAATAGGCTTTGAGGGAGGATATAACATACTGGATGATTATGTACCTCGTCAAACCTATATGTTGCCAGACGGAGCAATTACTACTGACTTTTTTAACTATATGTATTATATCACTGCAGTCGCGAATGTTCAGTATTACTTTAAAACATCCGGATTACTGATACCGTTTGCATCCCTTGGAATAGGCGGGGCATACACGGACTATACGGTATTTTATAATGTATATTCGGAAACGGATACCGGAGGCAGTTTTGTTTTGAGGCCTAAGGTTGGAACTCTATATCGGTTCACTACATTTTCTTCCCTAGGGCTAAAAGCCGCTGTCGGCTATGAATATGCAACCAACAATAGTGATGTGTTTGAGAGTAAGAATTTTTCTGCAATGAGTTTTCAGGTAGGAATTGTACTGTTTAGTAATTAAGTCGATTCATTTGTTAGCGCAAGATATACCCCATTTGTCCAACCAAAGCCATCTTGGTTAGGATACTCCCCTCCACTGGCTTCCCCATCGCTATTCCATACATCATATTTCTCCGTCATTTTACCTGTAGTGGCATAGACTTTTTCATTGGTTAATGTCCAGGAGGTTCTAATCAGTTGAGCGGTATCCGTAAACCTGTAATGGCTTAGTCCTTTGTACACGATCCATTGAAGGGGCGCCCAGCCATTTGGCGCATCCCATTGTTGTCCACTATTCATAAGCGTAGTAGTTAACCCTCCAGGTTTTAAAAATCTATCCTTTACAATTTGCTCCACTGCAGAAGCTTGGGTGAATTCGGCCAATTCAAAAAATAATGGAAATAGTCCGGCTAAAGTTAACTGCTCCTTTTGTTGTTGAAGTACAAAATCATAATCAACGAAAAAGGATTTCGTTTCATTCCAGCAGAAATGTAGAATAGCCGTCTTACGTTTTTCGGAATAGGAATAGTACTGTTCTGATTTCACTTTATTTCCAGCCTGTTTACAGGCCTTCGAAAGAACATGCTCAAGGTTATACAGCAGGCAGTTCAAATCGACAGGAATAATTTCAGTTGTGTGAATGGAAGCAAAGGATTTAACGTCACGAAACCACCGGCAACTGAAATCCCAACCGGACTCTGCAGCAGCACGCAAATGACGGTATAACACCTCTGGTTTGTGTTCTGACTGATGCGTTAACTCAACATCTTCTTTAAATGATTCCGGACGAGGTGTATCATGATCATCCCAATATCGGTTAAGGACTGAACCATCCGGCAAACGAACAACACGATTGTGAGCAACATTATTTTCAGACAGAGAATCAAATCCGTTCATCCAGAACTGGTATTCTTTCTCCAGTTGCGGTAAGTATCGTGTAAGCGCATCCTCCTCATATTTATTGAGCAAGGTAACCATCAATGAAAAGAATGGTGGTTGCGAGCGACCGATGAAATAGGTACGGTTGCCATTGGGGATATAGCCGATGGCGTCAATTAAGAAGGCAAAATTGTCTACCATATTCCGAATCATTTCAATACGGCCCGAAACTTCCAGTCCAAGCATAGTGAAGTAGCTATCCCAATAATAGATTTCGCGAAAACGCCCGCCCGGAACAATGTAAGGATGAGGCAATGGGATGAGCGATCCCCCGGCATCATCAGGCGTTCTGGTTAACACATCCCACAATCCTTCTACATGTTCTCGTAAAGTTTTTGAACGATCACTTGAATACGTAACAGCGTAAGTAGCAGGTAACGCAAAATTTTTGTTCACAAATTTCAATAAATCAAATCCCGGTATCTTCTTTTCTTCCTCATAGCTGGTGAGTATATCTTCAGTCGGCCGCAATGGAGTGCAATCCGGAAACGCCTTGCCATCGCCAAGTATATTTTGTACCTGAACAGCTTCAAACAATGCCCCGAGTTCATGAATTTGTTTTGGCATACTAATGTCTCCCGGATGATGAAAATTCAATACGTGCTTCAGATTTATTCTGAAGTCGGTTAAAGAAGATAAGACTAATCAATAAAATCGTTATGGGTACCAGCGAGAAATAAAATGCTGTTTGTCCATCGTAAGCTTCAAAAATATATCCTGTAATAATTGAACCACTTGTTCCGCCAAGGGCAGAAAAGATGACAATTAAACCAGACATTGGTCCATGCTGTCGTACGGGCAATGAACTAAGAATAACAGAATTTATTGCGGGATAGATAGGAGCCAGGAACAACCCGATAATCGGAAATATGAATGCTCCCAATGGAGCGCTAGTCCAGCCAGTAACATCACGGCCAGATCCGGATTGGGCCAGGGGGATGGCTACCAGCACCAATGCAGCGGCCGCCAGTAAACACATCACGAGTACATTAAACCAGTGAATTTTTCGCAGGACAATTCCGGCCGAAAACCTGCCAATAGCCGTTGATGCGGCAAGGATACTGGCCATTTGAATACTGAGTGTGGTGGGTAGACTCAATACTTTGCTGTTAAAGGTTGGGAGCCAACTCATAATGCTTTGCTCAATTAAAACATACGTAAATGCACTGATAATGAAAACCAATACCAATGGTTTAATGGCCAGCTTAAGCATATCGGCAAAGTCAGTAAGAAAGGGTTTTGATTCAGCGGCCTGAACAGATGATTCATCCAGAGTGGTAGTTATTAGAAGAAGCAAGGCAACTGCAGTTATCAAGGCTAGTAAATAATAGACATTTAACCAGTTTGTTGATTGCGGATTAGCATCATCTACAAATGCACTGAATATGAAGTAGCCTGTAAGGATGCCCACCATGAAAAACGATTCAATAAAATTCATGAAACTGGCATGTTCTTTTTTGTCTTTCGTAATAATACCAATCGTGGCATACACTGAAACCTTTATTAAAGCAAAGGCTGTTCCTGTTGCCGCAAACAATACTTTGGTCATAGCAAAGGTGTTGAGTGAGGGCATAACCAGGCAGGCCAGTGTAACAAGACCCAGTGCAATGAGCATGGAATTTTTATACCCGATACGCGTGATATAGGAGGCTATTAAAAACGAAACAATGGCGATACTTAAATCCTTAAATGCTTCAAGAACACTAGCGGAAGATTCCGAAACTCCATAATTCGTTTGCACTTGTAGAATAACGGTACCAACACTGTTGAGTAAAATAGCAAAGACGAAATAGTTGAGAAAGAGGGAGAGTTTGATTTTCCAGTGAGACATGTTCAGGGGGTTACTAAACAAATCTAACACTTTGTTTTAATTCCCTACAG
>CAZCRJ010000349.1:0-3926 GCA_964501015.1 uncultured Roseivirgaceae bacterium
TGGAAGTACACGTATTCAAATCAATGGCTGTAAGTTTTACCCTATACACACCTTCATTCATATACTGATGCAGGAAGGAGGTAGTGTCTGTTTTGGTCAGCTTTCTTCCATCGCCAAGATCCCATTCAAATAGTCTCCCTCCCGTACTGAAATTCTGAAACCGGATGGTATCAGGAATACATACTGTGGAAACATGGGGCGATTTAAAATCCACGGAGTTCGTTTGCAGGCGGGCGCGCAACGATGACAAGTCAAACTTGAAGGCTGCATTGTTACAATTGCCGCTTTTGTTCAAGCGCGACCACGCCCCTGGTGTAGTGGGGAAATCATCAAAGCCTCCACCACAGCCAGCACATACGGCATGATACACAATACCGGAAGGATCAAACCGGCTGGTGCCACCATCCACATGAATGGCGGAAGTATTTCCCCCTAAATATGTGGCATAGAGCAATTCCTTCGCATCACCCGTTAACACCATAAAATAAAAATCATTACCGGTAGTTGTCTTTTGCAATGCATCCGGGGTTAGGGGCATATTCATAGTAGAACTGTTCCAGAAGCCGCGACCGCTGTTAGTGGATCCACCCCACCCTGCCATATACAACTGGTTACATTCACTTACCAGGAAGGCAGTAGGTGAAATATTAGGAATGCCAATACCGGATCCAAACACTGTCGAGAAGACCAGTGTTTTTAAATCACCACTAAGGCGCTGTACAAACTGACCGCTGTTAGGGTTATTATACACCCCCGGAGTTATGGGCATTATGCCATTCGTCTGGCCATACACGTAAACATCTCCTTCCGTACCCAGGTCAACAAAATATACCTGGTCGAAGCCGTTCGTTCCGGTATACGTTGATGAAAGCACTGCACTGCCATCATTTTCGATCCGCATGATCCAACCGTCAGTATTTCCAGCATACGTTGTAGCGTACGCACCAGTAGTAGTAGGAAAGTTGTCGCTGGTAGTGCCACCTGCAACGTACACCGAATAATCACTTCCCAGTTTCAGCGAATGCGCAGCATCAGCGCCATTGCCCCCTATAAAGGCAGACCATAGTATATCCGTTAGAAGAGGCGTCATTTTTACCAGAATGGCATCCGACAAGCCACTACCAAATGTTGTGTAGAAACTATTAAGGGCAGGGAAATCACTTGATGTTGTAACGGAACTGATATACACATTGCCCAACGAGTCAGTTATTACATCGCCTCTCAACTCATCACCATAGTTTCGGACAAGGCGGGAATTGGATAGATTAATTCCGTCATTACTTGATCCACCAAGAAAGGTAGACGCTTTTAACGTTGTTCCATCGCTACTGATTCGTGCGAGAATAATATCCGAGCCAAATGGAAACTCAAAGATACCGGTTGGCAAGGAAGTTCCCCCGTTATACACTGTACTAAAAGCACCGGAGGTGGTTGGAAAATTGGAAGAACTGGTGGTACCCATAATAACCAGGTCCTGTGTTTTCTCATCCATGATTAAGCTATGAGGAGAATCGTTGCTGCTTCCGCCCAGGTAACTGGCATACAGCAAGTTTGCGCCAATGGAGTCGTACTTTAAAATGGCGATGTCGTAATTTCCACCATAGGTAGTTTGAAATACTCCCGGAGTTGCCGGAAATGTTCCTCCCACATTGATGTGGTTGGTGATGCCAGAGGAGTATAATGTTCCATGTTCTCCGGGTGTTGCCGTGCTTCCCCAGTTATCTGCTGTTGATCCGGAGAAGGTGGAGAAAATGAGTAACGGATCGATGATGAGTTCGTAGCAGGGATCGTATCCATCAGGGAATCGAAAGGAAACAATAGTATCCTCAAGGTGATAGTCCGTAATCACTTCGCAGGTCACGCCATCAATAACCTGATAGGAATAGGGTTTCTTTTCGATCAGGTAGCCTACCGCTGTTTCGATAATGAGATTGCCGTTATCCAGATAAACCTGATTGGCACCAGAGAAATTAATACGTATAACAGAAGGGTTAGCTTCCGGATGAACCATAAAATCATACTTCAGATTTTCGGATACGGAGGAAATTTTAACATCTACACCAGCATAAATTTCAGGATATACAATCTCTGAATAGGCAAAGGCCCGCGATGCCCATGCAGAAGAATCATTGCCGAGAAAAAAATTATAATATTCATTTGATCTATCGCGTGGCTTCGGCTTTACCGATTGATCGGCTCCCAGAAATGCAATGCGCACATGTTGCCCGGTAATGTCAGTATCTTTTTCTTCATGACCATCAGCTTCACTCACCACACCATGTTGACGCAAATGGCGTTCATTTGTTTTTTGCTGATCGAAGATATATACGGAAAAGTGATCCGGTGAAATCATCACCCTTCCACCCGGAGTACGTGCAGCAAATTCAACAGACGATGGCCACTGATTTTTGTTTTCAATAAACTTTAAGGTAGACGTTTGCGCGAAAGCAATACTCGCGAGAATAAAGAATGCACTCGTTAAGCCTGTTTTTCTGTACCTCTCCATACGCACTAGTCAACGCTAAGGTACAGAAATATCAGTATTTATCCCTCCTTTCGCAGCACCTGCAATGGAGGTGTTGCGATAATCTCGCGCGAATTCCACCACCCAATCAGAACAGTAAGCCCAACTACACCTGAGGCAATGAGTACAATTTCTTTTGCATCAAAGGCAAACGTAATATCGAAGAAAAACGTGGTAAGTAAATACCCCCCTCCCAACGACAATACCATACCGGTAAGGGCAGAAAATAGTCCGAGGTAGGCATATTCAATAAGGGTAATCATAGTGATCTGTCGGGTGCGTGCCCCGATGGTGCGCAACAATACATTCTCCTTCATCCGCACAAACTTGCTGTTGATGACTGCCCCGGCAAGTACGACCAGCCCGGTGATGATACTAAACAAAGCAAGGAAACGTACGATAGTGCCCAGCTTGTCGAAGAGTTCATTAACCGTGCTGAGGATGAGACGAAGATCAATCAGCGATACATTCGGGAATTGCATAATCAGTTGTTGCTGAAACCGATTGGCGATTTGCTGATCGTCAATTCGTGTAGCGGTTACATATACTTGTGGCGCTTCCTCCAGCACACCGGGAGGAAATACAAAAATGAAATTGGGCGGATCTTTTGGCCAGTTCACTTTGCGTACTCCGCTGATGAAGACTTTGATCGGAACTCCCTGAACATCAAAAACCAGAGAATCCCCTGCTTTTACATCCAGCTCTTCGTGTAGTCCTTCGGATATGGTAACCCATACTGAATCTTTTGTGTTGGTTTTCTTATGCAGTTCTCCGCTGATCAATTCTTCCGAAAGGTGAAGACTATCCCGATAGGTAACACGATACTCACGCGTAAGTGCCCAGTTGGGAACCTTATCGGTAGTATCCTTCTGTACCTCTTCTACTGTTTTGTTTTTCAACTCCTTCATGCGCATGGTCACTATTGGCACTACCTGATTTACCGGTAAATGATTTTCGTTCATCAGGTTTACCACGCCAACTTTCTGCGAAGGTTGTATATCAAAGAGTATGGTATTGGACTGGTTTTCTTGCCCGCTGAACTCCACCTGGCCCAATAAACTTTTCTCTACGATTGTCAATGTAGAAATGATAAACGCCCCCAAGCCTATGGCCACCATCAACATGCGCGTTTGGTTGTTGGGTCTAAAAAGATTGGACAGCGCATGCCGCCACAAGAAGGACGCACGCTCGGGGAAAAATCGTCTGACGAGGTATAACAATATGGATGCTACTCCAGTGAGGCATCCCAGTGCTACGGCCAATCCTCCAAAAAAGGCGAGCCCTGTTAACAAGCTTTTCGTTTGCCATGCTGCGAACGCCATTGGGAATAGCGCAATCAGAATGATCACCGCAATTTTTGCTTTTGAAAATATTCGTGAAGGTTCAAAGTCTGCGCGCAACA
>CAZCRJ010000350.1:0-3924 GCA_964501015.1 uncultured Roseivirgaceae bacterium
CCGTACAGTAAAAGTATACGTTACCTATGTAACCCTGACCAAGCTCGGGGCAAGTTCTGCAGCCAATATTTATACAGAAGGAATTATTAAGACAAAGTCAATGGCTTTAAATGCCTCCAGTGCGGCTACTATTGAGGTGGCTATTGATGTTGAAAGCCTGACGGCTGGTGCCTCCAGCGCAGCAGATATTAAAGTTAAGGGGAAGGCGTTTTCAGCAACGCTTGATGCAAGCAGTGCAGGAGAAGTAGATGCATATGATCTTACAACAGAAGAAGCCAACCTTGGTGCAAGTAGTGCCGGCACAATAAAAGTTACCGTAATGCAACGTGTTGATGCCAGGGCTAGTAGTGGAGGAAGTATCCGGTACCGGGGTAATCCCGTTAAAACCAATACCAATTCAAGCAGTGGAGGCTCCGTAAAAAAGTCATAACACGCAAAGGATACTGATGAGTCTAAAAAGAAGAAAATCCTGATGGGTGACATCAGGATTTTTTTGTTATTTCGGCCATGAGTTTTCTTCTTGGTACCAAGAGTTTCTGGACAATCCTTGCTATTGTTTTTATCCGATACCTTGTTCTGGCTTCGATACCATTTCTTATTTATTATGTAGTCAAGCGAAATGCCTGGCGCTTTAAAAAAATACAGGTTCGCTTTCCTTTGCGGAAGGATTATTTACGGGAAATCCTATACTCTGTTTTAACCTCACTTATTTTTGCAGGGGTCGGGTACCTTGTATTTCTTACCCCTTTCGTAAAGTATAACCAGGCCTATTTTGATATTAGTAACCATGGATGGGTGTACCTGTTCATCAGTGTTATCATAATTATTTTTATACACGACACTTATTTTTACTGGATGCACCGCCTTATTCACCATAAAACATTTTATCGTTGGGTACATAAGGTCCATCACTTATCAACTAACCCATCTCCCTGGGCCGCGATGGCCTTCCACCCTTTTGAAGCGGTGCTGGAGGCAGGCATCATTATCCTGGTTGTATTCCTGATCCCGGTACACCCCTTGGCTATTGCAATTTTTCTGCTCTTCATGATGGTGTACAATGTGTACGGCCATCTGGGGTATGAGGTATACCCGACAGGATTTTCCACCAGCAGCATCGGACGATGGATCAATACCTCGGTAAATCATAACATGCACCATCAGTATTTCAAAGGCAATTATGGATTGTATTTTCTTTTTTGGGACCGTTGGATGGGAACGCTTCGTCCAGATTATGATGAGCATTTCCAGGAAGTGAAAACCCGGGAAAAGTCTGTTTAGGAGGGTTAATTATCCAAATTAGTCGATAGTAGGGTCAAAAAATACCCTTACTCTTAAAAAATTGTAATTATTCTTATAAAGTAGGGTGAAATATACCCTGTCTGAAAAAAATTAATTTACCTTTGCCGCCAGAACGTCTTAAACAACCACTATTATGGCGCAATTACGATTTGAAGCATTAAAACGATTGAATGAACAACCCCGGATGCATATGGATCTCCCCTCTCCGCGGGTTTCTGATTTTTTTGGAGAGAATGTATTCAGCATTGATCAGATGAAGGCATCGCTTTCACCTTCTGTTTTTAAAAAGGTGAGCAAGGCCATTAAAAACCATGAGAAAATTGATGAGGATACAGCTGATTCTGTTGCCTCAGCCGCGAAAACCTGGGCAATCAGTAAGGGCGCGACACATTTTACACACTGGTTCCAGCCGCTTACCGGGGGTACTGCGGAAAAGCACGATTCCTTTTTTGATGCACTGGCCGGTATTGAAAAATTCAAGGGAAGCGAACTGGTACAACAAGAGCCAGATGCCTCATCGTTTCCAAGCGGGGGTATTCGTACCACCTTCGAGGCGCGTGGCTACACGGCATGGGATCCTACATCACCCATTTTCCTTTACGGAAAGACCATGTGTATTCCAACCGTTTTTGTTTCCTACACTGGCGAAACGCTGGATGCCAAAGGTCCATTATTAAAATCACTTAAGGCTGTGGATACTGCCGCTACCAAAGTATGCCAATTTTTTGATAAGGATATTCAGTCGGTCACTGCTTCACTGGGATGTGAGCAGGAATATTTTGTTGTGGATAAAGGCTTGTTCATGGCACGCCCCGACCTGGTTATGGGAGGACGCACTGTTTTTGGGCATTCCCCCGCGCGTGGCCAGCAGATGGAGGATCATTATTTTGCTTCTATACCTTCACGTGTGTACGACTTCATGAAAGAATTTGAATATGAGGCATGGAAGTTAGGAATACCGGTGCGTACCCGTCATAATGAAGTAGCCCCCAGCCAGTTTGAAGTGGCTCCATTATTTGAAGAGGTGAACGTAGCCAATGATCATAATCAATTGTTAATGGATGTGATGTGGCGTGTATCAGAAAGGCATAACCTGAAAGTGTTATTCCATGAGAAACCATTCGCTGGCTTGAACGGTTCAGGAAAACATAACAACTGGTCGTTGATTACCGATACGGGTGTAAATGTGTTTGCCCCTTCCAGCAGTGCACGGGATAACCTTATGTTTCTGACCTTTTTTGTGACGACCATCAAGGCTGTTCATGAATATTCTGATTTACTCCGGGCCAGTATAGCCTCCGCAGGTAATGACCACCGGCTTGGGGCGAATGAAGCGCCTCCGGCAATCATGTCAGTATTCATCGGATCACAAATGACGGCTGTACTGGATGAGTTGGAGAAAAAGGGAAATGTAAAAATTGAGAAGGGCGATAATATGTACATGAAACTGGGAATTGACCAGATTCCTGAAATCATACTGGATGCCACCGACCGAAACCGTACCTCGCCATTTGCTTTTACCGGAAATAAATTTGAATTCCGGGCAGTTGGCGGAAGTGATAACAGTGCCGTGGCCATGACCGCCCTGAACCTGATTGTTGCAGATCAGCTTACCCATTTTTATGAAGCCGTTTCTAAAGAAATAGAGAAAGGAACGGAGAAACGCCTGGCCATTGTGAATGTGTTGAGAAAGTACATCAAGGAATCCAAAGACATTCGGTTTGAAGGTGATGGCTATTCTGATGCATGGGTAAAAGAAGCGGCTAAAAGAAAGTTGAGTAACATTAAAAATACGCCACGTGCCCTGGATGCTTATTTAAGCGAAAAATCAGTAGCCTTATATAAGCGTCATTCTGTACTTGGCCATAAGGAGTTGGAGGCTCGTAATGAGATCAGGTTGGAAGCATATATTAAGCGCATCCAAATTGAAGCTCGTGTTATGGGCGATATCGCCATGAATCATATTGTTCCTACAGCAATTGTTTATCAGAATAAATTAATCACCAATGCTAACGGACTCAAGGGTTTAAACATCGATAACAAGGCGGTGGTACAAACGATTCAGGAAATATCCGAATTGATCGATATTATTAAAAACAGTGTCCGTCAGATGGTGGATGAGCGCAAACGAATCAATAAAATTGTGGATACCCGCAAACGGGCTCTGGCCTATTGTGATGATGTCAAGGAAAAATATTTTGACAAAATCCGCGATGCTGTGGATGAATTAGAGCTTTTAGTTGACGATGAGGATTGGCCTCTTGTAAAATACAGGGAACTTTTGTTCCTTCGTTAGGTATTAACCTAAACCTATGAAAAGCGGAATGCCTGAAAGGGTTTTCCGCTTTTTTTATTTTCAAGTGTAGTATTTTTCACATTTTCCAAGAAAACCAAAGAGTTGTTTCATAGTCTATGAGGATATTCATACTAATCGTGTTGGCATTTCTTTCCATTAGAGTTTATAGCCAAAAAAGCACAATAGCCGAAATTACCAGGCAAGTATCAAGGCAGGAAGCTGAAGCGCATCTGACATTTTTAGCAGCTGATGAAATGCGTGGCCGAGATACGGGCTCGCCAGAATTGAAAATTGCCGGCAATTATATAGCAACCTATTTCCAGCAG
>CAZCRJ010000351.1:0-3915 GCA_964501015.1 uncultured Roseivirgaceae bacterium
CACACTTCCCCACATCCTCGCTGTTGTGCATGGCCATGGTTTGTGCTCTCACGCGTTCCAACGCTGCTTCTATCTGCGCTTCCCTTGCCTGGGCTTCTGCTTTTTGCAGATCGAGAAAGCGGGTGTAGGTTTGCTGAAATACAAATGCAATGCGATTTATTATCTCATTTTCCTGATCGCTGAATGGAATTGTATCGAAATTCGATACTGAAAGAACGATACTGTCAAGCAAAACATTGGTGGTGGTCATTCCAGGTGCAGCATATACCTGTTCCTTGCCGTTATCCGGATAATCTCTCAATACCGTATTATCAAAGAAATTCTGAAAATAAATATCCTTTTCCTCCTTTGACAAAACATAGGAATAATACCTTTTGCCAGTTTCCTTTGCTTCCTGAAACAACAAGGAGGTTCTGTCCTGTATGCGGGGTACAAAAATCTTTGAAAGAAAGTCTTCCTCAGGTGAAGACAGCCACATATTATATCCTCTTTCATCCCCATCGGTAAGAAAACTCACTGCTTCGGCACGAAGCCCCAAATACCTGAGCTGTTCGCTTAAAGTTTTTATGACCTGCAACAATTCATCACTCTTTTGCATGGCCATTGCACGACTGCGTACTTTTTCCAATGCCGCTTCAATCTGTGCTTCCCGTGCCTGGGCTTCGGCTTTTTGGAGGTCGAGGAAGCGGGTGTGTGACTGGCTAAAAACCCGCGTAAAGCGCTTGAGAATATCTTCTTCTTCTTCCGAAAATCGTTCACGCGAATAGCTAATCAGTTGAATGGCGATTTGATTTACAAAGGCTGTCATCAGCGTAGCGAGAGGAGCATTCTGAATAAATTTTTTTCGCTCGTCATTCAGCTTTACGAAATCGGTGTGCGAAAACACATACTGATAAAATTCATTTTTATCGTCAGCCTTAAAACTTTGATGAAAAAGATCCGCCCCACTTTCGTAACAGGCATGCAACTCCTGAAGAACTTTTACCTCTCCGTAAGGCAGGCTCCAGCTTTCTGATATATCCTGGGGATTGGAATTCATCGCTGTCCATATATCCATATTTTCATATGGTGCATGCATCGTTACAATCTGCGTGGTATCAATTTCAACCTTGAGTTCGTTGAACTGGGTGATGATGGTATTGACTACCTTCTGTAATTCATCGCTTCTATGCATGGCCATGGATTGTGCCCGCACCCGTTCCAGGGCCAGTTCGATTTGTGCTTCTCGATGCCTTTTCTCCGCAGCCTTCAGATCTTCAAAACGCTTATAGGCCAGATCGAAAACTCCGGCAAAACGGATGAGCGTATTCACGGCATCTTTTGGTGGCTCGGCCACAACACCGGGAAGGCTATACCCTATTTCACCATGGGTGGTGCGGGCCATGACAAACGTAAGGCCGCCTATGTGCCGGATATCATCGAGTGTTGGCGCCTGGGGGTCTACTTGTTGAAAATCACCAAGGGTGATCATTTTATCAACATACTCCACAGCAGTGTCCACGTCCATGGCAAGCACTACTATGGGCTCATCACCTTTTTCCCAATCCGCTACCAGCGGGATATCTCCGTGAATATGACGCGGCAATGTCATCACCATTCCTATGCGTGTGCCATCACCCGATGTCATGGCTTTAGCATAGCGCTCCGGCAGCCAGCGCATGTGCCAGAAATAATGTGCTTCATGGCCAAGCTTGACAAATTCGGTGCGCAAGGTCACTACGATATCCAGCAGATCGGTCGATTCCTGCATGGCGGTGACCTGGGCCCGTATACGCTCCAGGGAGAGTTCTATTTGCGCTTCACGCGCCTGGTCTTCCGCTTTTTGCAGATCAAGGAAGCGGGTGTAGGCTTGCTGAAAAACTTTACCAAAGCGCATTAAAATAGCATTCTCCTGATCAGAAAATGGAATGCCTTTATAGTTTTCTATGTATAATCCTACAGTATCTAATAGTATAGTTGAAATGGCTAAACCTTCAAAACCAAAATAGGTGTTTTTGGTTTCTTCAGACAAACCAGGAATAAACTGAAAAAGGTCACTGTAGAATTTATTTTTTTCTTCAAAGCCCAATTGATTCGCGAAGAAATTTTGTCCTTTTTTCCTGGCTTCAATAAAGCTATTCCAATGGGCACAATCAAAATAAGGAAGAACAATCTTTGGAAATACGGCATTATGGTCGGCCAGCCAAATATGCATATCCTCATGTTCTTTATAATCCAGTATAAAACCGGAGTGATCAATGTTTACATTTAATTGCACGAATTGATCATAAACGACCTGGATGACTTCCTTGAGCTCATCACTTTTTTGCATGCCAAGCGAACGGCTTCTCACTTTTTCCAATGCCGCCTCAATTTGGGCTTCTCTGGCTTGTGCTTCTGCTTTTTGAATGTCGAGAAACCTTTGGTATACCCTGGTAAACTCTACACAAAAACGTGAAAGTATATCTTTCTCTTCGGCTGCTGCTTGCCGCTGATGGTCGTAGCCCAAGTACCCAAAAGGTGTATATCCGGCCATGGAATAACCTCCTTCCGGAAAGTCTTCGGCAGTCATTGTGTCTTCTTCGGGCATTGTAGCGAAGGTGTCAACGAAAATCCCTAAAAGATCTGGCATCACTTCTTTGGGGTAAAATATTACTTCAACAGTATCGGAATTGTCATTGATCCATTTGTCATAAAGCGCCCTCAATGGCTCCATACTGTCCACTTCCACCACTTGCTTTCCGGGTGCCCTGGTACCGGATTTACCTGAGGCTCTATAGGTAAGGGTTCTGTTTTTTCGATCAAAAAGGCTTAGAAAAACATTGACCGGTTGGATGCCAAGGTTATCAAATTGCCTGAATAAAACACTCAGTACATCATGCAGTTCATCACTGGATTGCATGGCCATTGATCTTGCCCGAACGCGCTCGAGGGTCAATTGAATCTGCGCTTCCCTGGCCTGTGCTTCTGCTTTTTGGAGATCGAGAAAGCGGATATAGGCTTGCTCGAAGACTTTGCCCACCCGTTTCATGATTTGAATATGCTCTTCTGGTAACAACATGCCATTATGAGAAGCGATCATCAACGCTGAATTGGTTTGCCAGGCAAATGATAATGCATGTGTTTCTGACTCCAGCAATGCTTTTTTATACTCATCCGGTAAATTCTTATAGTCAGAGTGCTCAAAGGCATAATGAAAAAAATGATTCTTTTCCTCGAATGAATATACTTTCTCAAAAAAATCATCTTCCGTTTCAAATTTTGAATGCCATGTTTCCTTCCAGATCGGTGTATCAAAATACGGGAGATAATAAGGTACTGAAGGATGAGAGGAGTCAAAAGTTGCTGTCCAGTGCAAGACATCTTTTGAGTCTGGAAAATAGGTACAAATCACAACCCCACCGCTATCCAGTACCACTCCTAATTCCTTTAATTTTTCACCAACTATCGTAACTACATTCTGTAATTCTCCTGCACGTTGCATGGCCAAAGAACGGCTTCGCACTTTTTCCAATGCAGCTTCAATCTGTGCTTCCCGCGCCTGTGCTTCTGCTTTCTGCAGATCGAGGAAGCGAACATAGGATTGCTCGAATGCATAGGCAAACCGTTTTACAACCTGGGCTTGTTCAGGTGAAAAGGGTATTCCATCATAATTCAGAATACTCAGGATGGTATTTTTTTGAATGGCAAAAACCTGCGTGTAGCCTTTTGCGCTGTAGAGATACTGCCGTCTCTCATCAGTTACCTGGTCCTTAAGTACAGTTGATGTCAGAAGATAATCAATAAATTTATTTCTTTGCTGAGGCGATAAACTCAAATGATATAAATCGCTTCCTTCCTTGAATGATTCTACAAAACCCGGAAAGTAATTCCCAATCGATGGGATCAGCACCTGGTCGGGATACATGGGAGCTCCAAGACTGTAAAGCCACATGT
>CAZCRJ010000352.1:0-3905 GCA_964501015.1 uncultured Roseivirgaceae bacterium
CAAACAGGGAAAAATCAGTTTAGTAACCAATTACCGTGATTTATATAACCTTAAAACGGATGCGCCCTCACGCGGACATCTGGTTACCAATTACCTGTTGAATGGAGATCAACCGGGTGACTACCTGAATGCTTTAGCGGAAACAGGTAGTGTTTATAATGGATTTAACCTGATCGTTGGCTATCCAGATGAACTCCATTATTATTCGAATTATAAAAATGGTGTAGAGAAAATCCCGAATGGTGTGCATGGCCTGAGTAACCATCTGCTCAATACCCCCTGGCCGAAAGTTGAACGCGGTCTTACCAAGTTCAGATCCATTATTCAGAAACGGAAACTGGATGTGCCTGAACTTTTTGATGCATTATACGATGATAAATTAGCCAGCGATGATCAACTTCCGGATACCGGCATTGGACTTGAGCGGGAGCGTTTGCTTTCCCCGATGTTTATTAAAAGTCCGGGATATGGATCACGCAGTTCCACCATCATAACGATTGATCAAAATAATGCAGTGTTTTTTTCGGAACGTGTTTACGATTTACAAACCTTTGAATACTATACACAAACTTTTGAATTTACCCTACACCCACAATAACCAAGTGCAATCACTCCTAACCAGTCAAGCAATAATTTTCCGATGACAAAAAAAAAGAAAGACCATACACCCTTTATACTAAAACTTATTCAATGGGGATATCCAAAAGCAGAAGCGATTGTTCCTCCGCTGGCATACCGGTTTTTTTTAACCTTATTTTTTACACCCCTAAAATACAAGGCTCCTGAAAAGGAGAAACAGGCGGAGTCGTTCAGTGAAAAATTTACCGTTACCGTTTCAGGGAAAAAAATTCAATGTTACCGATGGGGGAGTGCAGACAAAACGGTACTGTTTATTCACGGCTGGGCTGGAAGGTCAACGCAGTTCAGACGGTTTATTAAACCCTTGATGGCAGCGGGATACCAGGTTGTAGGATTTGATGGCCCCGCACACGGGCAGTCGGAAGGGAAGCGCACTACCATTGCTGATTTTGTTGAAGCCTTGAAAGCAATCTATACCGTAGTGGGTAATCCAGAGGCGATTATCACACATTCTTTTGGCGGTGGTGTGGCCCTTTATGCAGCCATGAATGGACTTCCCGTTAAAACATTAGTGAACATTGCCAGCCCGACAATTGGGGATGAAATCATAGGCAACTACCTCCGTGTCATTGGCGGATCGGACAAGACAAAAAACTTCTTCAAGAATGAAATCCTGAAGCGATATGGAAAACCTTTCGAACAATTTACCGGCCTTTATGCCATCGAAAACATGAAGCAGGAGTTGAATCTTTTACTCGTGTATGATGAAGACGATAAAGAAGTGCCGGTAACGCATGCCCATGCTATGATGGAACGCTATCCGAAAGCAGAACTGATGCACACCCACGGATTGGGACATAATCGCATTTTGAAGGATAATAAGGTTATTGCCAGGGTTGTAACATTTATTTCCCGCCATTCGTCTGAGAAACAAAACTAAAAACCCTGCCTGAACTGTAATTAAACCCCTGATTGACATACTAATGTCGCAAAACCGTCAGTAGCTAAACCCTACCGTTAGGATAGGATACCTTACGCAACAATGATGAATTAAGTACTTTTGGATAGAAACGTAAGGATTGGATAGAACTAATATTAGCCGGCAAACATCAGCAGAACAATGGACAGCAAGAAAATTATTGAAACACACAATATTTCTAAAATTTATATCATGGGTTCAACAGAAGTCCGGGCCCTTCAATCAGTTTCCATTACCATAAATCGTGGTGAATATGTGGCTTTTATGGGACCCTCCGGTTCGGGTAAGTCTACGCTCATGAATATTGTTGGATGCCTGGATACACCCTCCGGTGGAACCTACATGTTGAATAGCCAATTGGTGAGCGACATGACCGAAAATGAATTGGCCGAAGTAAGAAATAAGGAAATCGGCTTTGTATTTCAAACATTTAATCTGTTGCCCCGCGCAACGGCATTGGAGAATGTAGCCCTGCCTCTGATTTATGCGGGATATGGAAAATCCGATCGGGAAGAAATGGCACATGCGGCTCTGGATAGTGTTGGGTTGGGCGATCGCTGGCACCACCGTCCGAATGAACTTTCCGGAGGTCAGCGACAGCGGGTGGCCATAGCCCGAGCACTGGTAAATAATCCGTCCATTATCCTGGCCGATGAACCTACCGGTAACCTTGACTCCAAAACATCATACGATATTATGAACCTGTTCCAGGAACTTCATGATAAGGGAAATACCATTATTATGGTAACGCACGAAGACGATATCGCCCACTATGCGCACCGCATTATTCGCTTACGCGATGGTCTGGTGGAGAAAGACGAAAGAAACGAAAATATCAATCGGAGCAAGCCCGTGGTGGCCCACTGATTTTCAGGCGTTATCCCAACATCTTTACTGTATACTTGTTTGAACTTCACACCCGCTTGATGATGGGTCGAGGCAATAATATTTCGATATGCCTTGAATCTTGTAGGCTGAATCCTGACTTTTGATTTATGAAAATCTATACCAAAACCGGTGACACCGGAAGCACATCTTTATTTGGCGGTAAGCGGGTACTTAAATCCGATCTCCGAATTGATACCTATGGTACGGTGGATGAATTGAACTCCTACATCGGGTTGCTGCGCGATCAGCAAGTAAATGCAGGACGAAAGAATTTTCTGGTAGAAATTCAGGACCGGCTATTTACCATCGGTTCCATTCTGGCAACAGAGCCGGGAAACACAAAAGTTAAAGTGCCTACCCTTGTTGAAAAAGATGTTGAGATGCTGGAGGAGGAAATGGATAGTATGGATGCAAGTTTACCACCCATGCGCTCATTTGTACTGCCGGGCGGCCATCCATCGGTTTCCATTTGTCATATTACACGCACCGTTTGCCGTAGGGCAGAGCGGTTAGTCATTGCACTGGATACTGTTGAAAAAGTAGAACCACTCGTGATCAAATATTTGAACCGCCTGTCGGATTACCTGTTCATGCTCTCCCGAAAAATAACAGCCGAGTTGGGGGCGGAGGAAACACCCTGGAAGCCAAGGATGTAATAGATAATTTTTGTTTTCGATAAGCAAGTAAAGCGGAAAAGTAGAAAATTTCCTGACATCAAATTCCTGCAGTCATAATCATAGCTATTTATCTGGTTGTCTCATTATCAGAACTTTACCGATGGTAGGGTACTGAATAGTCGGATTAATGGCCTTCCATTCTGACATAAGGGTCCAACAAATTGACCTAACATACGTTAGCCCTCTTTGGAAATATCTTTTAACTTGCAACCGTTAATCAAACCTCCATCCAACATGGTCGAAACGATGAAAATCGCTATTGAAAAGGTAAAGAAATCAAGGATTAATGAAGTTGATTTCGCCAATATTCCTTTTGGTAAAATTTATACCGACCATATGTTTATGGCCGATTATCGCAAAGGCGAATGGCAAAACTTCCGCATTATGCCGTATGGCTATATGCCGATAAGTCCTGCAACACCTGCCTTACATTACGGTCAATCCATTTTTGAAGGAATGAAAGCTTACCGGGGGCCGGAGGGTGAAGCCCTTGTATTCCGCCCATTGGATAACTGGAACCGGATGAATATTTCTGCAGACCGGATTTGCATGCCGCACATTCCGGAAGAACTTTTTATGGAGAGTTTGTCGACCCTGATTAACCTTGACCGAAACTGGATTCCGTCAACTCCAGGAGCTTCCTTGTATCTCCGTCCGTTTATGTTTTCTGCGGATGAGTATATCGGCATTAAGCCTTCGGATGATTTTACCTTTATGATCATACTTTGCCCAGTGGGTTCCTACTATTCTACCCCTGTAAAAGTGCGTATCGAAACACATTA
>CAZCRJ010000353.1:0-3902 GCA_964501015.1 uncultured Roseivirgaceae bacterium
TGCCGCATTGTTGATGAGAAACTTAACCGCGAACAGGGAGCATCCGCTAAATTAATAGCGTACGTAACCGACCGCCCCGGACATGATTTACGCTATGCCATTGATGCCTCAAAAGTAATCAGTGAAACGGGCTGGAGAACATCTATGGATTTTGCCGAAGGTCTTGAAAAAACGGTTGATTGGTACCTTAAAAATACAAAATGGTTAGAACGAGTAACTTCCGGAGAATACCTGAAATACTACGATACCATGTATGCTAACCGCTGATAATCATATAAAAAGATGAAGGGAATCATTTTAGCAGGAGGATCAGGTACAAGACTGCACCCGTTAACGCTTGCGATCAGTAAGCAGTTAATGCCGCTGTATGATAAGCCCATGATTTATTATCCCCTATCTGTATTGATGATGGCAGGAATTCGGGAAATTCTGATCATTTCAACACCCCATGATTTGCCCATGTTTAAGCAATTACTGGGTAATGGAAAGCAATTGGGATGTGAGTTTTCCTATGCAGAACAACCCCAGCCAGAAGGCTTGGCGCAGGCGTTTACCATTGGCGAATCGTTTATTGGGAACGATAGTGTTGCCTTGATTCTGGGCGACAACATTTTTTATGGAAGTGGTTTTGGAAAGCTGGTACAATCCTGCACGAATCCGGAAGGTGGAATTGTTTTCGCCTATCACGTTAATGATCCTGAGCGATACGGAGTAATATCATTTGATAATCAGATGAACGCTATTTCCATCGAAGAAAAACCAACGCACCCTAAATCCAACTACGCTGTACCTGGATTATATTTTTATGATAATTCGGTTGTGAAGATCGCAAAATCCATCAAGCCGAGTTCACGTGGTGAACTCGAAATAACTGAAGTAAATAACGTTTATCTGAAAGAGGGCAAGCTGAAAGTGGCTGTGATGAATAGGGGTACCGCCTGGCTTGATACTGGAACATTTGATTCCCTGATGCAAGCTTCCACGTTTGTACAGGTAATTGAACAACGTCAGGGATTAAAGGTTGGCTGTATCGAGGAGGTTGCCTACCGAATGAACTACATTAATCGCGGTCAATTACTGGAGCTGGCAAAGCCACTTGAGAAAAGCGGGTATGGTAAGTACCTCAAAACTTTAGTGGGGTAATTCTTTTCACTGATCCTTATTCGTAATAAAGAACATTGAGCAACGTTGTCCCAACAGCGTGTAGCGTTTCCTTACTAATTAATTCCATGTTGTCTTTACGGTTATGGTGAAAGTCACCAAAGTAGCCATGGGCCTGATCATAGTGCACAATATTGATCATGGGTATTTTGGCAAAGGCATTTACAAAAACATGATCGTCTGTTATTCCGCCTTCCTTTTTATTGATGAACACGTGGCCAAACCCTAAGCGGCCTGCAGTTTTCCAAACTTTATCCACAATGCCGGGAGCATAATCCATAGACACTCCTTCCTTTGGAAACTGAGCATCTTTGGCGCCTACCATATCCAGCAAAATTCCATAGTAAGCCGAGTAATTGGGTTTGTGTTTATTCTTTGACCAATGCTGTGACCCTAAGCACCACCAGGAGTCCAGCGTTGCAGGAAGTTTAAAATCAGTGTTGGAAGAATACAGCCGGTCGGCAGTGGAAGTATCAAACCCCCAATCTTCACCATCAAAAAGTATGATATCGACCCCGACATCAGGAGCTTCATGCTGGCTTAATACCCGTGCTATCTCCAGCAAAACACCCACACCACTGGCCCCATCATTGGCGCCATCAAAAAGTGCTTTTGGGTTTTCGGGATCTTTATCTGCAAACGGGCGGGTGTCCCAATGGGCAGCCAGCAAAATCCGTTTCTTTTTTTCCGGATGGAAGGTGGCGATAATGTTCCGCAGAAAGAGCTTAGTATTATCGTAGCTCACTACCTCAAATTCCTGAGCTGTTACCGTTGCCCCGTAGACTTTAAATTGTTCAATAAAATAATCTCCGGCCTTTTTATGCGCTACCGTATTCGGTATGCGAGGCCCAAAATCAACTTGTTTCTGTATAAAATCATACGCTGAATCAGCATTAAATAGAGGAACTTCAATTGATTTTGCAGGAACTTCAACATCCTGAACAGTCTTTTTCCCTTTATCGGTGGAACAGGAATAAATGAAAAGGGAAAGGATTATGAGTAATGTATAGAAACGCATAGGATTCAAAGGTAAACTAAAAATCAGCGGAATATGGGATTGGAATAAATGCTTTTCGGTGATTATTTGGTGATCATGATAAATTGACATACTTTTGCACCACGATATGATCAACTAGACGAGGGGACACAAAAGTCCCCTCTTTGTTTTTGAATGGGTATGGAAGTAACGGAACAAATAGAAAGGCTGGCCAAAACGCTTGTAACAGACAAGAGCCAGTTTATTGTTGAGGTCGTTGCCTCCCTACGCAAAAAGCCAAATAAGCTGATTGTGATTATTGATGGCGATAACGGAGTAACAATTGATGATTGCGCGGAGCTGAGCCGGGCAATTTCCGAAACCCTGGACAAGTCGGAAATACTGAAGGATCCTTTTATGCTTGAAGTCTCTACTCCGGGGTTAGACCATCCGCTTAAACTGTTGCGCCAATACCATAAAAATAAGGGACGAAAGGTGCGCGTCAAGCACACGAATGGCGTTGTAGAGGGGGTGTTGACCGGAGTATCGGAAAAAGAAATTACCCTACAGGAAGAAACCGGTAAGGGAAAAAAAAAGGAAGTAAAGGAAATCAGTATTCCGTTTAGTGACATAGATAAAACATTTGTATTAGTATCATTTAAATAAGTTTCACCAATGAACGACACGCTAAGTCTCATTGAATCGTTTGCAGATTTTGCAAAACAGAAAAACATCGATCGTCCTACGATGATTCGTATACTGGAAGATGTGTTCCGGAATATGATTCGTAAAAAGTATGAAACGGATGATAACTTTGACATCATCATCAATGCCGATAAGGGTGACCTTGAAATCTGGCGTTTCCGCGAAATTGTGGACGATGATTCTGAAGATATCTGGGACCATGATAAAATCAGCATCACGGATGCCCGCAAGATTGAACCCGATTTTGAAGTTGGTGAAGAAGTTGCCGAGCAGGTTTACCTGGAAGACTTTGGCCGCAGAGCTGTAACCACTGCCCGCCAAACCCTCATTCAAAAGGTAAAAGATTTAGAGAAAGATATTCTTTTCCAGAAATACAAAGACCTAGTGGGTGAGATCATTGCCGGTGAAGTTTACCAGGTACTGAGCAAAGAAGTTCTGCTGATCGATGCCGAAGGAAATGAAATCGCCATTCCTCGTTCCGAACAGATCCAGAAAGACCGTTACCGTAAGGGCGAAAACGTGAGAGCCATTGTTCACAAAGTAGAGATGGTGAACGGAAATCCTAAAATTATTTTATCCCGTACATCACCAGTTTTCCTGGAACGTTTGTTCGAACAGGAAGTGCCAGAAGTATATGACGGGTTAATAACCATAAAGAAAGTAGTACGTGAGCCAGGTGAACGCGCCAAGGTTGCCGTTGAATCCTATGACGATCGTATCGATCCGGTAGGCGCTTGCGTGGGGATGAAAGGATCACGGATTCATGCTATCGTTCGCGAATTGCAGAATGAGAATATTGATGTGATCAACTTCACCGAAAACCTGGAGTTGTATGTACAACGCGCATTAAGCCCGGCCAAAATATCCAGCATTAAAATCGATAAGGATCATGGCCGTATTTCAGTTTACCTGAAACCCGACCAGGTGTCGCTGGCCATTGGCAAAGGAGGGTTAAACATTAAGCTTGCAAGCCGTTTGGTGGGCTATGAAATAGATGTATTCCGTGAACTGGATGGCATCACCGAAGAAGATGTTGACCTGGATGAATTCTCAGATGAAA
>CAZCRJ010000354.1:0-1150 GCA_964501015.1 uncultured Roseivirgaceae bacterium
CTATGCTCTTCGCTGGGAAGAACTGGATGAAGATATTACAGTTAGGAGAATTTTGCTTGGAAATTTTCAGCTTGGTTAAAGGTTACCGCTTCAAAAACTTATACGTGCCTTTGAATTTGGTTTCCTCATCGCGCAAGGCAATCAGGTAATATCCTCCGGATAAATCTTTAACCCGAATGCGTATTTTATGTTGATCTATTACTTCAGGTTCAGCAGCAACAGGATTTCCAATAATATTATAGAGTGCCAGGGTAACCGAACCAGCATTGAGCTGATCGAGGTTCACTTCAATATAATCTGTGGCAGGATTGGGGTAAACAGAAATGGAACGGGCTATAGAGGCTCGCTCTGATTGCACGGGTATATCCTGTGCCTGAGCCATGCATATTATGCTCAGAAATAAGATTGGAAGAATAATAAATGCTTTTTTAACCCTAATCATACCGTTTTAAACGCAAAAGCCAGACCAAAGTTTACTGACAATACCCCTTAGATACGGTAAACCAACAAAAAGTTTAAAAATAGTTGCACTATTTCACAATAGCTGCCGGTAGGCGTCCTGTAAATGATCAATTATATCCGAGGCAATCATTCCCCACCTGCCTCTTTTTCTCCCAGCCTCATCGCCCGCAAGCCCATGAAGCCAGACACCCAATTGGGCGCTTTCAAGGGATTCATAGCCTTGTGCCATAAGGGCTGTGAGTATACCCGTTAGCACATCGCCACTACCACCGGTTGCCATACCGGGGTTTCCGGTGTTATTAAAATACACAATCCCTTTTGTAGAAGTGATGGCGGTATGGGCTCCCTTTCCAATAACCACTACTGAATGCACCTGCGAAAATTCCCGTTGCCGTTCCAGTCGGGCAAAATCATTTTTACTCTCCCCGGCAATTCGCTCAAATTCTTTTGGATGTGGGGTAAGAATGCTTCCCTTTGGAATGACCTGCAGTAATTCACGGTGGGCACCAATTATGTTCAAGGCATCAGCATCCAGCACCATCGGTCTATGTGCTTTTTCGAGTAAGTCACCCAATGCCTTTACGGTAATTTTATCAAATCCTAATCCCGGCCCTATTCCGATGGCATCGAAAGCAGTAATGTCAGGAGCGGTAGAGAAAAACTTTTCTGCCCCATCAACGCTTACCAT
>CAZCRJ010000354.1:1160-3899 GCA_964501015.1 uncultured Roseivirgaceae bacterium
AGTTGTCTGCAGAATTTCATATCCTGAAATTGGAGCATGTACTGTTACCAAACCTATGCCCGTGCGTAAAATACCTCGTGCAGCCAACACTGCGGCACCCATTTTTCCATAGCTTCCGGCAATCAATAATGCCCTTCCGCGAGTGCCTTTATGATCAACGGCATTCATTGGCCGGACAAGGCTATTACTGTATTTTTTAGTCAGCAAATAGTGGTTTGTCTCTGTTGAATTAAGGCCTGTCTTGCTTAATCCTATATCCACTGTGCACCATTCACCTACAAAATGATTATTCTGCGGCAAAAAAAATGCAAGCTTGGGCAGTTGGAAAGACAGAGAATAATGAGCCCTTACGATCGCTCCCGAAGAAGGCTTATCTGCCATTAATCCGGAGGGAATATCCACCGCAATTCGAATTGCCTTGGCATGATTCATGGCATTAATGGTGGAAGCATAAATTCCTTCTGCCGGCCGCGAAAGCCCTGAACCGAAAATAGCATCTATTAATACATCACAGTTTGCAAAAATCTCTTGATCAATATCGTGCTCTATTATCGTGATGCTAATTGCCTCCGGTAAACGTGATGAATTCAATTTAAAATCAGCCGACTCAGTAACTCCACCTTTTATAATCCACACCGATACAGCATAATCCCAGGCATGCAGCTGACGAGCAATTCCTAATCCATCTCCTCCATTGTTTCCGGTACCGCACACGATTCCAATTCGATTGGCTGGTTCAACCTTATCGGTGAACCATCCACAAAATGCACGACACGCGCGCTCCATTAAATCGATGGACGATATCGGCTCATTTTCAATGGTGAACGAGTCCAGTTTTCTAATTTGGTCGGTATTCAGAATCTTAATCATCATGTACTGCGTGCCGGTACTGCCAGAACAAATATGAAATAAACAAGGTGATTTATATTAGTTGGCTACTTGACAAATGTCATGACTGAAGGTACGGAATAGCTATAAACTGTGCCAATTTTAAACCCTCGTAGTTTATATCAAAGAGGAAATGTAAATTAACCGACCAAAAATTCAGCATTATGAGCGAACCAGTGGTAAGCAGTAAGAAAACAACACAAGAACTAGATAAAGTTGTAATTCGGTTTGCGGGTGATTCCGGTGACGGAATGCAGCTTACCGGAACGCAGTTCAGTTTTACATCAGCCCTGTGGGGCAACGATCTGGCAACATTTCCTGATTATCCGGCCGAAATCCGGGCTCCGCAAGGCTCCGTTGAAGGTGTCTCCGGATTCCAGGTTCAAATCGGTGGCATCGATATTTACACTCCGGGTGATCAATCCGATGTGTTGGTGGCCATGAACCCTGCCGCCTTAAAGTCGAACCTTCAGTATGTACGAAAGGGTGGGAACATCATTGTTGATCTTGACACCTTCGTGGAGCGGAATTTCCAGAAAGCAGGGTATGTGACCAATCCGCTTGAAGATGAATCGCTTGCCGGATACAATGTTGTGGAGGCTCCAATATCCTCCCTCACCAAAACAGCACTTGAAGGGCTTCAACTGGACAACAAGAGTATAACACGCTCCAAGAATATGTTTGCTTTGGGCATGATGTATTGGTTATTCGATCGCTCATTAAAGGAAACAGAAAAATACCTGGATGATAAATTCAAAAAAGCCCCTGCATTAGCCGAAGGGAATAAACGCGCCCTTAATGCAGGCTTCCATTATGCTGAAACCATCGAGGCATTGCCCTCTATGTATAAAGTACCTCCCGCAAAAATTGAAAAGGGTAAGTACCGGCATATTTCCGGAAACATTGCCACTGCCTGGGGCCTGATGGCCGCTACGGAGAAAATGGGGCGGAAACTTTTCCTGGGTTCCTACCCCATTACTCCGGCATCCGATATTCTTCATGAATTATCGAGGCATAAAAACCTTGGGGTAGTTACCCTTCAGGCGGAAGATGAAATTGCCGCTGTCTGTTCCGCCATCGGGGCGAGTTATGCCGGTCAGATGGGCGTTACTACTTCTTCTGGTCCTGGTATCGCATTAAAGGGAGAGGCTATCGGACTGGCCGTAATGGCAGAACTGCCTTTGGTAATAGTCGATGTGCAGCGCGGTGGCCCATCAACGGGTCTGCCTACCAAAACCGAACAAGCCGACATTAATATTGCTGTCTTCGGAAGGAATAGTGAAAGTCCGGTTGTGGTACTGGCGGCCAGTACACCCGCCAATTGTTTTGACTTCGCTTTTATGGCGGCCAAACTTGCCGTGGAACACATGACTCCGGTTATATTGCTTACAGATGGTTACCTGGCCAACGGTTCAGAGCCCTGGAAATTCCCAAAAACATCTGAACTGCCCGATATAACCATTAAAGAGCCTTCAAAAGATAATGGGATGTTTTATCCGTATGCCCGAGATCCCGAATCACTTGCCCGGAGTTGGGCATTACCCGGAACTCCTGGATATGAACACCGGATTGGTGGACTTGAAAAACAGGAGAAAACCGGAAACGTATCCTACGATCCGATAAACCACGAATCCATGGTGCGTTTACGGGCTGAAAAAATTGACCGTGTTGCAAACTACATCCCTGAACTGGAGGTGAAAGGAACAGGCGATGGTAAACTTCTGGTTGTAGGATGGGGCGGAACCTTTGGTGGTATGCACACGGCTGTTACCGAATTACAGCTTGCCAATAAAAAAATCGACTTTGTGCACTTTAATTACATTAACCCGTTGCCCAAAAACACAAAAGCTG
>CAZCRJ010000355.1:0-3894 GCA_964501015.1 uncultured Roseivirgaceae bacterium
AGCAGCACATTCACGGACTCGGACTCTTTGGTATTCCCTAATTCTGCGATTTTCAAAGCCATGTGTTATCTTTAAACATTAAAGGTCTACAAAAGGTTACTTGTAGTGTTGTTCATTAAGGTTTCTTATTTACATTATTCCCATGTTTTTTAGATTTCGGTATCCCCCTGCAGTTCGGTGAAAAAAGTAATTATCGTTGGCGGAGGACTTGCCGGGTTAATTTCAGCGATTCGATTCGCCCGTTTCGGTATTTCGTGCACCTTGTTTGAAAAGAAGCACTATCCGTTTCACCGTGTGTGCGGAGAATACATTTCAAATGAAACATTACCATTTTTACGACAGGAAAACCTCTTCCCTTCCGCTTTTCAACCACCACATATTAATCAGTTCGTCTTGAGTTCGGTAAGCGGTAAGGTAAAAAGACTTACGCTCGACCTTGGGGGATTTGGCATCAGCCGGTATGTCTTTGATAATTTTCTCTACCAACAAGCTTTGAAGGAGGGTGTTGAAATCGTACATCGGGAGGTTGACGATATATCCTTTAACCAGAAGCAAAACCAACTGGAGGTATTCATCGAAAACGAAATCAATTTAGCCGATTATGTTATCGGCTCCTTTGGGAAGCGATCAAAATTAGATATTGGATTTAATCGCTCATTCATTCAAAGGCGGTCGCCCTATGTTGGCGTTAAGTATCACATCCTTACCAATCATTCGCCAAATGAAATCGCACTACACAACTTCAATGGAGGGTATTGTGGTGTAAGCAATATTGAAGATGGAAAAACAAATCTTTGTTACCTTGTTCATCGCGATCAGGTCAGGCGTCATAAAACTATTCCCGAACTTGAAGAACAAGTATTGTTTAGAAATCCCTTACTGAAAGCTGTTTTTATGAATTCAGAATTCCTTTTCGAGAAACCCGAAACGATTAATGAAATCTCTTTTGAAACGAAAGAGCCCGTGTTCAATCACATCTTAATGGCAGGCGATGCTGCGGGTATGATCACTCCGCTTTGTGGTAACGGTATGGCCCTTGCCATTCATTCAGGAAAACTTGTAAGCGATCTTATCATCCAGGCCAAAAAAGAAAACCACAATCGGGAATGGGTTGAGCAGACGTACCTTCACCAATGGACGAATGCTTTTAGTCAGCGGCTGCGGATTGGCCGATTGGTTCAGAACACGCTGTTCGGAAGCGAGTGGTCATCACGTGTTGCAGTTTCCCTTGCCATCCAATCTGAACCAATCGCAAAATTAATCATACGCAGTACACATGGAGCTCCGTTTTAGAAGCCGCCCATCAGTGCCTGAAGTACCTGGCTACTATCCAGAAAGAACCACGTAAAAAAGATGTTGAGGCACGTAGCAGAAATAAAATTCAGCCACATGGTATGGGTATAATCTGCCTTTGATTCATCCTTCACTACCACCTTGAACCAAATCAAAAAATATACTATAACCGGAGAAAGTGCGAGTAAAAATTGCCAGGCATAGTTAGGTTGATAATACTGAAAGAAGAAAAATACAAACGCTGCTGTTGCCAGTGTAAATAAAAGAGCCGTAAAATAAAATGTTCCGCGTATACCCAGTCTAAGACTAAGGGTGATGTCACCCCTCCTGGCATCTTCATCATGCTGATAGATCTGTGTCATCGGATAACTTCCTAAAAGGATTAAAGCGGTTGCTATAGCAGGAGTCAGGATATGCGGTTTGAGTACCGTCTCCAATCCAAAGTCATTAAGGCCGATATAACACATTATCAAGGTAAAGAACCCCTGAAATATACCTGTGATCAACCAGCTCGTAACCGGATATTTTTTTAGCCGAATGGAGGGATGGCTATAGGCTTTTGACACCAGGCCATAGATCAGCAGCATGGATGCGAAAAGAAGGCCTATTTTCAAATACCCCAGCATGATGGCGATCAGGTCAAACGTGATCGCCAGGAAATATAATCCCTTTTGAACGGGAGGAGGATTACGCATTCCGCCAATACTCTTCTCATCTTTATCAAAATAACTATTGTAGGCATTACTGGCCGGATAAAGAAAAAAGTGAACAATCAGAAACACCCAAAACATTCGGCCTCCGTCAGGGTTAGGAGAAAGTGCTAAACTGAAAAGAAAGACCGGAAGAAGCAGATAGGAAAAGTGGATGCGAAGGTGAAGTAAGGAAGACAGTGAAAACATAATCAAATGAAGGTGGATCGAAATTAGACTTTTTTCGGTTATAATTGAATTACATGAGCTTTATTACTTCCATTGGTGTTGCTGCCCCCTCTTATTGTTTTCAACAGGATGTAATCGCTTCATTTATGGAGCGGGCCATGCAATTGAATTATACGGATGCACGAAAGTTAAAAACAATCTTCCGGGCAAGTGGTATCACGAAACGACATTCTGTTTTAGAGGATTACGGAAAATCATCAGGTTTTACGTTTTTCTCTAACACAGAAGACTTTGAGCCGTTTCCCTCAACGGAAACACGACTTGAAGCTTACCGCAGCTTCGCCCTACCCCTTTGTATTGAAGCCATTGAAAAGTGCTGTTCTGCAAATGTCTCGTTTTCGTATCAGCAGGTAACACATCTCATCACTGTAAGTTGTACCGGAATGTATGCTCCGGGGCTTGATATTGATCTGGTAAAAGCATTGGGATTGAGACACGATGTGCAGCGTACGTGCATTAATTTCATGGGATGTTATGCGGCATTCAATGCCATTAAAATTGCCAACTCACTTTGTTTATCTGACCCCGGATCAGTTGTGTTGATCGTTTGTGTGGAGTTGTGTACGCTTCATTTCCAAAAGGAAGCATCAGAGGACAACCTCCTCGCCAACGCCCTGTTCTCAGATGGCGCAGCGGCTATGCTTGTTGAATCCACCCCGCAACCTGGCTGGAACTTATCTCCAGTAATTTTTCATAACACCCTAGCCTTTAATGGCAAGGAGCATATGGCATGGCATATTGGTAATCAGGGTTTTGAAATGATGTTGTCTTCCTATGTTCCTGATGTAATCCGTACAGGCATTAAAGCGCTTTCCGAAACGTTACTTAATCGAGTGGGAACGACCATTCAAGACATCGATTACTTTGCCATTCATCCCGGAGGAAAGAAAATTTTGGAAGTTATTGAACATGAGCTGGGCATTACGAAAGAACAAAATAAACCTGCCTATACCATCCTCCGAGAATATGGGAACATGTCCTCCGCCACGATTGTCTTTGTGTTACATCACATTCTGCACCACCTCACCCCTGAAAGTCATGGGAAAAAATTATTGAGCTTTGCTTTTGGGCCCGGGCTAACATTGGAAAGTATGGTGCTGAAAATTACTTATCATGAGTAAGTTTTCCATTCGTTCAAATGCTGTTGAAATAATGGATGACCTTTCCTGTTCCGGTGAGGTTGTAAACCAGTCTCTTAAGGAGCTTGACTTTATTAACAAATGGCTTGGTGGAAATCCAGTAACGCTTGATGGAGTAGATCGGTTACTTGCGCAATTCAACATTTCTTCATCGCATCATCTTCATCTTGCCGACATTGGCTGTGGAAGTGGTAATCTGTTAAAACAACTTGCGCATGCGTTAACCAAAAAAAATATTTCCTTTACCCTAACGGGTATTGATGCCAATCCGAACATCATCGCCTACGCATCAACCACTTGTACTAACCATAGTTCAATCACTTTCCAGTCAGAAAATATACTCGAAGATTCATTCCGATTGAAGTCGTTTGATATCGTAACCGCTACACTGTTTCTTCATCACTTCACCGGTGCCGAGCTTTCTGACATCCTGCGAACACTTAAACGGCAGGTGAGATTTGGTATCGTAATCAATGATCTTCACCGTCACCCCTTAGCCTATTATTCGATCCGCCTGCTTACCC
>CAZCRJ010000356.1:0-3867 GCA_964501015.1 uncultured Roseivirgaceae bacterium
TACTCAGGGGCATGTTTCACCTGCTGGAATATCCAACTGCCCGGCTCGGATGACAGCGGGTAGGCCCGGATACCTTCAATCCGAAACGTACCACCATGGTGCCCTAATAAAATATCCTGATCATATTTTCCGATATGGTATACCTGTCCCTGTGTGCCATCCACCAGGGTAAAGAAGCTCTCTTTCCGCGAAAGATCCTTGTGGTATAATCCTGTATTAGTGCCCAGGTAGAGTGTGTTGTTATCCAGAAATGCAGAATAGCCTGTGCCTGGCAACCCAATGGATTCATTGATAAAGGTAAATGGCGAACCAAGTTCGATGTAGGATAACCCATTATTAAGGCCCACCCATAGGTTTTGAAGATCATCTTCCAACAAACTCAACACAGTTCGGTTATCCAGGCCACGTCCGGTAGTAAAATGGCGGATTGGTTCACCTGCACTATTCACAATAAACAATCCTTCGTTTTGTGTACCTATGGCATAATGTCCATTTTTCAACCGTATCATTACATTGATAATCGCCTCTTTAAACAATGTTTGATATCCTGGATTCCAGGGCTTAATGGAAGACGATGTATAGTCGAAAACGCCCTCCGAATAGGTAGAAATCAGGTACCGGTTATCATATAATGGAAGCACTGATGAGATCCGGATATCTTTAAAAAATTCACCACCCGGAACCAGTTCCAGCTGATCATTCTGCAGTCGGGATAACCCATGACCACGTTCGTCAACCCAAAGTTCACGATTAACAAAAAATGATAATTCCAGAGGATGGGAAGGTTGTACTACCGTTATCGTGTCGGAATCAAAAATGTAAATATTGGAAAACGTACAATAGTACTGGCGGTCTCCGTCCAGAAACAAATTCCAGGTTTCATCAAAATTTCTGAACGCTGTTGGCAAACTGTCGGCCAGCGAAGTATAGATCAATTGGCCAAAATCATTAGGAAAGAAATATCCAAATTCTCCCTGGCATCCAACATAAATTTTGCCGTTGGGGTCCACTGCAACGCTTCGCATTTTGGAACCATTAATGGCACGATACACTTCCCAATTGCTTCCGTCAAACTCCAGTAAGCCGAAATTATTCGCGACATATAAAATGCCCCGCGCATCCTGAGTAATGTGCCAGTTTTGAATGCCCGCACGATACTCAAGTGTACTGAAATTTCGAATAAATGGCGTTCCTGCAATAAAGGATTGAGAAAACGCCTTTCCCAAAGAAATTAACAGTAAAACAGTCAATACAAGATGGTACTTCATGGTGATGTTGTATTCAACCCGGTACAATGTAGTATTTAATTGGTCCTTTTAAAAAGGTAAAAAACACGAAAATGGCTGTTTGATATATCATGATGTAGTTTTGATGTAGGCGAAATAAAGTATAGATGTAATTATGATGTGGGGAAATAATAGGTCTAGATAGGACTAATTAAGAAGTTTGATCACACAAAGCATTCGATTGCACTATTCTTTACTAGCAATGGTGTGCACAACGCTAACTCTAAACCATAATTCAATGAGAACACTTGTACTGGCGGCTCTACTCTTTGTATCTGCCATGAGCCTTGCCCAGATTACTGTGCGGGGTAAAGTAATTGATGAATCCGGGCAGGGCCTTCCCGGAGTAAACATCCTGGTTAAAAATTCAAATGAAGGAACCGTTACTGATGGGGCGGGAATATTTGTCCTTCCCAACATCCCTGCTGACGCCACACTGCTGGTCAGTTTTATTGGGTATACCACCCAGGAAATACGTGTTTCATCACGTACTGAACTGGTGGTCCAAATGCAACCCGATGTAATGGCACTGAATGAAATAATTGTTGTGGGGTATGGCACTTCCACGGTAAAGGAATTAACCGGTTCCGTATCTTCCGTTCGGGGAAGTGAGGTTGTTGCACTGAATCCTGTACGTATCGATCAGGCCATTCAGGGCAGGGCAGCCGGTGTGCAGATCACTGCAAATTCAGGTTCACCTGGTGGTTCGCTGAATATTCGTATTCGTGGTTTATCCACAAATGGTGATAACACTCCTCTTGTAATTGTAGATGGGATCATCTATCCTGCCGAAGGCCTTAATGCCCTGAATCCTTCTGATGTTGAATCCATCGATATCTTAAAAGATGCATCCGCAGCTATTTATGGTGTGCGAGGCGCCAATGGTGTAATCTTTATTACCACCAAGCAAGGCAAACGAAACAGTAAGCCAGTGTTTGAGTTCAACGGATATTACGGGGTGCAGGAAACTGCCAAAAAAATTGGTATGTTGAATGCAACAGAGTATGCTGTCCTTAAAAACGAAGCCTTTGCCGCAGGCGGACAGAATCCACCTTTCCAAAATACCAATCTTGGAGTGGGTACCGATTGGCAGAATGAAATCTTTCAGCGCGCGCCCATACAAAACTACAACCTCTCCATATCGGGTGGTTCAGAAAAAAGCAATTACTCCATTGGCGGTTCCTACCTCGAGCAGGAAGGGATAGTGGGTGGTGATAAGGCGAGCTATAAACGGTATAATGCCCGAATAAATTTTACTACGGAATTGGCGCCAAAGGTTACCCTGCAGAGTGTATTGCTGTATACCCATGAACAACGTAAAACATTACCTGAAAATGGAATTGGTTCGGTGTTATACAACACCTTAAACGCTTCACCCATTGCCTCGGTATATACCAATGGACGATTCACCTACCTTGATGAAGTGAACGATTTGATCAACCCCGTGGCACAAATTGGAAACACCTTTAACCTCGCCAAAGTCAATAAAATTGCCGGTAAGGAGGAAGTGACGTATAAGATCAATTCCAATTTTGAAGTGGCCGGCCGGGCTGGGTATAGTTATGCTCTGGTTGACGACAAAGCCTTTTCTCCCTTGGTGTATTATGGATTGGGGAAAGCTCAGAATACGGCATCCAATGAAAACCTCGATCCGTTCCTGAGTGAAATTACTTCCGGGACTTTTATTCCCGTATACAATAATGTGTACGAAGCACGTACAACCTATTTTGATTTCAACCTGGAGGCATTCGTAAATTATAACCGAACGTTTAATGATGTTCATAAAATCAGATCCACACTTGGAACAGCCTATACTGGCGATGAAGCAAGTTCATTATCCGGTGTTGCATTTAATGTTCCGTACAACTCGTGGGATTTTGCCGATATCGCAGTAACGGATCCGACCTACCTGCCAAACAATGCAGGGTCGTGGCAAACACGTTCACGGCTTCTCTCCTACTTTCTACGTGCTGAATATGGCTACCAGGATAAATATCTGGTCTCTGCCGTTATCAGGCGGGACGCCTCCTCACGGTTTGGACAAAACAATCGGTTCGGATACTTCCCTTCGTTCTCTGCAGCGTGGGTAACATCACAGGAATCCTTTTTCAATTCATCCCTTATTGAGTTTATGAAAGTGAGGCTGAGCCATGGGGTGATTGGAAACGACCGTATAGGAAATTTCCGGTATCGTGCCTTACTGAATGGTGAAGGTGTATATCCGTTCAACGATCAGCTCATTAATGGAGTGGCCATTGGCGCATTTGGCAACCAGGACCTGAAGTGGGAAACTACGCAGCAAACTGATATTGGTGTTGACCTTGGAATGTTTAACGATAAAATAACCATCAGTGCCGACTACTACATAAAGATTACCCGCGACTTACTTTTTCAACCTGATGTGTCTGCCTTAACAGGTGCATACAGTGCTGGAAGTAGTCCTCCGTTGGTGAATGCCGGTAACGTTCGAAACACTGGGTTTGAATTCTCCATCAACTATGCAACCCAGGTTAATAAAGATTTCGATTTCAACATCGGGTATAACCTCACCACCATCAAAAATGAAGTGATTGAAAAGGCA
>CAZCRJ010000357.1:0-3861 GCA_964501015.1 uncultured Roseivirgaceae bacterium
TCAAGCATCTGTTACTAGCACAGATTGCCATTATAATTTTCGGCCTTCGGGATGACCTTCAGCCGCTTCGCCCCATCTATAAACTCATCGGACAGTTCATGGCTGCAACAGTGATTATTTTTCTGTTTGATGTACGGATCAATAGTCTTTACGGGTTCATGGGAATTCATGAAATCCCTACCGTGGTCAGTTACGTGTTGAGTTTTGTGACGATCATCGGCATCACCAATTCATTCAACCTGATTGATGGTGTGGATGGCCTTGCCGGTACTATTGCCAGCATCGTATTTTGCGTATTGGGCATTTGGTTTTACCTGATCGAGGATTCAATTTTTGCTACCGTTGCATTCGCCCTGTTTGGTGCCTTGCTGGCTTTCCTCATTTTTAACTGGCAGCCATCAAAAATTTTTATGGGCGATACGGGATCCTTATTTATTGGTCTCACTTTGTCCATCTTCATCATTCTCTTTATGAATGTAAATGAAGTGCTCCCGGTTGAAAATCCGTTTAAATTCCACAATACGATTACTGCAGCTCTTTGTTTCCTGATGCCGCCACTCCTGGACACCATCCGGGTGATCATTATCCGGCTCCTGAAGGGCAATTCACTCTTCCAGCCCGACAAAAACCACATTCATCATGTATTCATAAGAATCGGTTTTTCCCATCAGACCGCTACACTGATCATTGCCGCTGTGCATTTCGGATTTATTACCCTGGCAATGGTTTTAATTGAAGTTGTAGACAAATATTCGGTGCCGGTTGTAGTGTTGGCTTCTGTGATTTTCAGTGTACTATTAGACAGGCTGCTTTTGAATTATGCCCGAAGTGGCCGCAGATCGGTATGGTGACAACCTAATTAATAACCAGATTGGAAACTCCAGTATGTGATGAAAAATCTTCATGGTTTAACCTACCATCAACCCGGATTTAATTCGTATATACTGCGCAAGATGAAGGCCAATCAGCAGGAGAGTGCAAGAAAGATTATGAAATCTTCCTCACCTTTCCACTTCCACTGGAATTGGCATTAACATGATTCGGATTACCCATGTACCGAACACTGCCACTGCCACTAATGTTGGCATTGAGTTCACGTTTTACGTTAACTTCCGCATCACCCGAACCGGCAATTTTGATATCGCATACATCGGCTTCCAGAGAAAGGGCGCTAACCTTTCCCGAACCACTAATGGATGCTTTAACGGTATTGACCTTACCGCTGGCAATAAGTCTACCTGATCCTGAAATGCTTACATCCAGTTTATTGGCAATGCTTAGCTCTGCATCTACACTTCCTGAACCGCTGATATTGGAATCAAGGTTATTGCCTGTTCCGCGTAAGCGGATATTGCCTGAACCGGAAACATTTGCATTAAGGGTGTTGGATTGAACTTCTGCTTTTAAGCTGCCCGATCCACTTACAGCAAGATCTAAATCACCGGTAACAAGTTTTGTTTTGGTTTCCATGGTACCCGATCCGCTAACACTGAGGGCACGGAAGTCTTTAGCAGTGATGTAAACAGTGATGCGGTCTTCCTTACCCCAATTCCAACTTCCCCAGGTATCTTTAGAGCGGATTATCAGTTTGCCTCCCTCAACGCTCACCTGAATTTTTTCCAGTACTTCTTTGCTTCCCTCCAGTTCAACTTTTTGTGTTGAGCCCTGGGTGATATAGGCGTTTCCAGGTACGCCAAAGGAGATCTTCGTAAACGTATCAACATTGCGGGTTTCGCGATTCTGGGCGGAGGTTATCAGAACTGAGAAAAGAAAGGAGAGAAGCACAAGAAACTTTTTCATGATGGATTGATTTTTTAATGAATTCACAGTTTTTGAGTAATTGCTGCCTAACAGACCAACTGTGCGATAAAAGGTTGCATGGCCTGAGGAGGTTCCGTTTCTTTGGACGCAAAATCCGATCAGAACGTTGCACGAACCTATAACTACATTTCGAACTTTAGAGGGCCCTGTAACGGGTATGTACAAGGAAAAAGGCAGTAAATTTCTGTCTTTCGCCTATCCGGCTGATTCGGAGGAAGAAATAAAGCATATCCTTGATTCTTTACGAAAAAAATATTTTGATGCCCGTCATCATTGCTATGCCTGGGTGCTCGGTACGGATGCCTCACGGTTTCGTGCCAATGATGATGGGGAACCCAATCATACGGCCGGAGATCCCATCCTGGGCCAGATTCGTTCTCATGGCCTGACCAACACCCTGGTTGTTGTGGTCCGTTATTTTGGTGGTGTAAAACTTGGCGTGGGTGGATTATTCCAGGCGTACCGAATGGCATCAGCGGATGCACTGTCTAACGCCACCATTCTTGTAAAGGATGTTATTCATGAAGTTACCATCACATTTGGTTTTGCTTCAACTCCGGATGTCATGCGCCTGGTGAAGGAGTTTGAGTTGGAGGTGCGGGCGCAGTCCTATCAAGAGAGGGGTGAAATGGTAGTAGCCGTGAAGCGTATTCTGACTCAAGCATTGTTGGAAAAACTAACGTTACTGAAGGCGTTGAATGCAGATATCCAGTTTCAGGAAAAGGAATAAAACTTAACTTCGGAAAATTTTCCCCATGTCAGCCAACCGAAAGCCGGCACTCGGCTTCATCTTCATCACCTTATTAATTGATGTGACCGGTCTGGGTATTATTATCCCGGTTATGCCCAAGCTTATCCTCGAATTATCGGAGGGCACATTAAGTGAGGCTGCATCGTTTGGTGGATGGCTGGTGTCGGTTTATGCCATCATGCAGTTTATTTGTTCGCCTGTCATGGGCGGCCTCAGCGACCGCTACGGTCGTAGGCCTGTTTTATTGTTTTCGCTTCTGGGCTTCGGGCTGAATTATTTATTCATGGCCTTCGCACCCACGCTTGGCTGGTTATTTCTCGGGCGCATTATTGCCGGGGCCATGGGCGCGAGTTTCACTACGGCTGGTGCATACATTGCCGATATCAGCACACCGGAAAAGCGCGCTCAGAATTTCGGAATGATTGGTGCAGCATTTGGCCTGGGCTTCATCATTGGCCCTGTTATTGGCGGATTGCTGGGAAGCTATGGATCGCGGGTACCGTTTATGGTGGCAGCTGTGCTCACCTTATTGAATGTACTCTATGGTTATTTTGTGTTGCCGGAATCTTTGTCACGCGAAAACAGGAGAGCCTTTGAATGGAAAAGGGCAAACCCGGTTGGAACGTTGCGAAACCTGTTCCGGTATAAAGTAATTGCAGGGCTGTTTATTTCCCTTGCGTTTGTGTACATCGCATCGCATGCGGTGCAAAGCAACTGGTCGTATTACACGATTGAAAAATTCGTGTGGGATGAACGCGCCATCGGGATTTCCCTCGGAGTGGTCGGGCTTGTGTCAGCCATAATACAAGGAGGCCTAATCAGACTGATCATACCCGCTTTAGGGCAGGAACGTAGTGTGTATGTGGGCATCAGCCTGTATGCACTGGGATTATTGTTATTCGGTCTGGCTACTGAAGGGTGGATGATGTATGCTTTTACGGTGGTGTATTGCCTGGGAGGCATTGCCGGACCGGCTTTACAGGGGATCATGTCTGGCCTGGTACCGCCTAATGAGCAGGGTGAATTGCAGGGCGGGTTTACAAGCTTAATGAGTATAACTTCCATCATCGGGCCACCGCTGATGAACAATGTTTTTGCCTGGTTTACGAATGGACAACATGCCTATTATTTTCCAGGTGCAGCCATGGTATTGGGTGCGGTCTTAATGCTGATCAGTTCAGTGCTGGCGAGACGTACGTTGAAAGAAAAGCTGCTTTAGATTCAGACCTCCAAGGTTTTTATGGTGTTTAGACCTCCAAGGTTTTTAAAACCTTGGATGTCTGAGAAAT
>CAZCRJ010000358.1:0-3850 GCA_964501015.1 uncultured Roseivirgaceae bacterium
GGAATGCCGTCAACCACCCATAAGGGATTATTCCTTCCACTCAATGAGGTTACACCGCGTACAATCACTTTCGATGAACCACCAAGGTTTCCAGAACTTTGAGTGATGGTAACACCAGTTACTTTCCCTTGCAAGGCGTTCAGAATATTACTCTCACGTGCAACTGTTAAGTCCTCAGACTTAACACCTGAAACCCCGTATCCCAACTCACGCGATTGCTTCTCCACACCCAACGCAGTAACTACCACTTCGGAAAGTTGAGTTACATCAGGCATAAGGCTAACATCAACACTTGTGCGGCCATTTACTTGCACTTCAATTGACTGCATGCCTATGAACGAGAAAATCAAAACACCGGCAGATGGTGACTGAATGGTGTAGGTTCCATATGCATCCGTTACGGTACCAATAGCTGTACCTCTCACCAAAACATTAACACCAGGCAAAGTTGAACCATCATCAGCTGATGTTACTTTGCCCGTAACCGTAATCGCCTGACCTCTCGCAATAGGTACCAGCAATGCCAGACAAACTAAAACAGATAAAAGCTTCTTCATAGAAATTTATTAAATGAGAATTTGAAACTCCATGAACTGCGTGCAGAACATGTTACTTCAAAAGTCTTAAGTAAATTGATAAGAAAAATGCCCCGACCTGGGGGTTAATAAGTGAGTTTCCATACCCCATTTTGTGTGAGGATATTTTTACAATGAATGGCACTATTGAACTCTGAAAAAAAACCTTAAAATGCGAAAGTCCCTCGTCCAGGGACTTTCTGAAATCCGGTTGCAGAAAATTATTAACCTAAACTTTATGAAGAGATTCTACTAACACAAGTGGATTCTGTTACAAAGAAAGACGAACAGTGGCATCTTTCATTCACCCAATTGGTATGATTCTCAAATTAATTTTTCCTGGTTCGCTTTGGCTATTGCTTCAGATTTTGAATTAACCTGAAGTTTAGAATATATATTCTTGATATGCGTTTTTGCTGTTTCCTTTGAAATAAATAACTCTTCTGATATTTGTGTATACGTCTTTCCCTCTGAAATCAACTGAAGTATTTCGGTCTCCCTGCGGGTAAGTGGGGAATTAGGATTAACATGAAAATTGTCAATTACCATCCGGGCAATGCGGCTGCTCATCGGTGCACCACCACGACTGATCTCATCCAGCGCGGCTAATAACTCAACATAATTCGAGCTTTTCGTGATATATCCTGAAGCACCCGACTTTAAGGCTTCAAATACCAATTCACTGTCTTCGTAAACGGTTACCATTATTACCTCAGCCGCGGGATACTTCTCTTTTATTATTCGAGTACCTTTTATTCCATTTATTCCAGGCAATTCAATATCCATTAATACGATATCCGGTCTGTCATTAGCCAGTGCAGCAATGGCATCCTCACAATTGGCATACGCGTTCATTACCATAAATTTTGCCGAGCTATTCACAATCAACGAGAAGCTATTTCTGATTTCTTCATCGTCTTCTACAATCACTGCACGTTTTTTAAATGCGTTTGCCATGACTTTGTTTGTTTACCTTAAATGATAATTTTACTGAGGTGCCAATGGATGAGCTTTCAATAGTCAGCTTTCCTCCAAGTTTTTCCGCACGCTCATGCATATTCCTCAAGCCACTGCCTTGTGAATGATCGGAATCAAAACCTTTACCATCATCTTCGAAGAGAAGAAATACCTGTTGATCTACGCAATCAATACTTAGCCGGACATTTGCCGCATTCGAATGCCTAAATGAATTTGTCATTACTTCTTTGAATAGCAAATTAATCTGGCGACTATATCCATAAGGCAACTTTACTTGTTCTTTTACCATGTTGTAAGCACGGAAATTAATATTTCGTTCTTCAAACATCTTTTCTGCAAAGTCGCGTAAATGAAGAAATAAATTTGATAGTTCGTCATTAACCGGATCAATCGCCCAAATAAAATCACGGGTACCGGTATACAGGTACTTGGCCGATCCTTCAACTTTATTATAAAGGTCATCAATCTTTACACGGTTTCCATTCAGTCGAAGAAGGCTTACGTAGTTTATAATGCGGGTAAGCTGATTACCCATGTCATCGTGAAAGTCGCGGGCTATTTCCTTGCGAATTCGCTCATGCTCTTCCTGCCGTATCTGTTGAAGCATAGCCAATCGGCTGATTTTAGTCCGCATTCGCCAATAAAAGAAGCTGACAATACCTGCTAATATTGCGAAACTTACAAGTAGAATAAATAATGACGTGCGTACAAAAGGCGTTTGAACCTCAAATGAAAAATTAATTTCTTCATCTTGCCAAACACCATCATAATCAGTGGCCATTGCCTGGAATACATAGTGACCAGGCGGCAGATTACTATAAGTCATCGTTCTGGCACTAGTTGGTGGAGACCAGTTTCCATCAAAACCATTTAGTCTGTACCTGAACCGCACAGCATATGGATGACGCTTATTTACTTTATTGAACTCGAACGTGAGGTGATTTTTATCAGGAGGTAGTTTAAGCCGGGAAGGAATGTTATAAAAACCTGTGAATCCGTCTGCGTAATCATGGAGCGTTTGGTCACCATAAAAAAGCTTAATATTGGTGAGATGAATGGGTTGATCGGTAATTTTCTTACCTGCTTTTTTATTATGCTGATACAACCCATCAATCAAGCCAAATAATTTTACATCTTCGTCAAAATAAACCGCATTTTGATTTGTTTCAACGCCTGAAAGACCGTTGAAGTGATTGTATTGAATCACAGAATTAACTTGGTAGGTATCAGTTAAAGTAATTTTTGTGATGCCTTTTTCTGTTCCAATCCAAATTGATCCCTCTTTATCCTCTTTAACGAAATAAACAAAATCGGATGATAAGCCATGCTCTACAGTAATGTTTGATAACTCGCCACGGGTGGGACTAAAAACAAGTGTGCCGTTTCCTGAAGTTCCTATCAGCAGCAACGAATCTTGATAAGATTGGATGGAGAGGGTTGATGAGTTTTTTAATGATAATACTAAGTCCGGATGTTGATTATCATCTAGTTTGAATAGTTCAGATTCAAATCCAAAAAAAAGTCTTTGGTGAAAGCTTGAGAAGTGCGCTGCCGAAACATACCTGACCGGAGTTTTGAATGACAACGGAAACTGAGAGAAATTACCGGCATCATAAACAAACATACCTGATCGGGTACCAATCCAAAGTCTTCCTTTATCATCTTCATTCAGGTTAAAAGTTGCAACAGTGGGCATCCCATCCGATTCATTAAACCACCTGAATTTGTCTGTCTTTGAATCATAACGGGCAAGCCCACCATACGTTCCTACCCATATGTTTCCATCCTTAGTTTGAATCATGGATGTAACAGCATCTTTTAGTGGATTACCTGTAGTAAAAAAAGTAGACTTACTTTCATCTATCCGAATAATGCCTTTAATGTAAGAACCTGCCCAAATTGTCCCGGCCTGATCACGCATAACAGCCAATACAGCTTTTATATCACCGAGATCATGTTTGTAAAAATCCTGGAGAAAATATTTGTATAACCCATCACCATTTGAAGCTATCCATAAATTTTCCTCGCTATCGATTAATAACTGATTAACTACAATTTCATTAAGTACTGTTTCAGAATGGAAGGAGCTTCCGGTAAACTTCAACTTGAGTAATGTATTGCTTTCAATAGCCCAATAAGCTTCATTAGCCGCATCATAATAAAGAAAGTGGGCATTAAATCCATAGCCTAATGGAATCACCTTATTCGACACGAGATCTATTTCATAAAATTTATAATTAAGGACCATGCATTGTTTGTTGCCGATCTTTAAAAAGGATAATGATTCTATTTCATCT
>CAZCRJ010000359.1:0-763 GCA_964501015.1 uncultured Roseivirgaceae bacterium
CGGTGACCGGATACTTTTATTCGCCACTGCTTTGATTGGTCTTTCTGTATTGACGACTATACGACTCATGCGGCCGGTAACGACTAAAGTAACCCGGTGGGCAAGAGCGAATCCGCGTAAAACACAGGGATTAATTGCCGGAATTCATTTACCGCTGTTAGGTCTTGGTGTGATGAATGGGTATAACCTTGATCAGATGGGGTATATAGTTTCCGATCCACTATTGTATGGATTTGGAGCTGCTGCGATCGCTGGATTTGCTGCAGCACCTTATGTTCGTCAGAAGGACTGGATGGTGCTTCCCCGAACAGTTAACAGAAACCGATTGTCCTTTCTGGGAATAGTACTTTCTACGCTGATGTTAGCAACTGGGGTGGGGAATAAAATTGAACGAAATTTCCAGGATACATATTTGGCCAGTACAGTTCGATCGATTGATCAGACAATCTTCACTCCCTCCCTCATTACGGATACGGATCCTGTGAACAATACAAAAACGAAGGCCGAAGTACAGAAGGATAGAAAAACAAAAGCTGGTATGTCTGCTGGGGCAGCATTTATTCTAACGTTCTTATTGGTGCTTACGTCATGTGCTGGTATATGTCTAGTTATCGGAGGATTAAGTAGTGCATTTGCATCTGGAGGGGCATCGATAGCAGCTGTTATTGGAGGACTGGGTATTCTGGCATTATCGGTCTATGGCATAACTCAGATAAGTCGCAAACGGAAGATTGAAAAAGAAGTCGAAAATAAACAGGGATTG